>NZ_JBHUDX010000024.1:0-86548 GCF_042678285.1 Streptomyces caeni | reverse complement strand
CCGGAGCGGCCGCGGGGGCCCCCGTGCCGTCGTCGATGACGGCCAGCTCGGCGCCGACCTCGACCGTCTCGTCCTCGGCGACCTTGATGGAGGTCAGCACGCCGGAAGCGGGCGCCGGGATCTCGGTGTCGACCTTGTCGGTGGACACTTCGAGTAGCGGTTCGTCGGTCTCGACGCGCTCGCCCTCGGCCTTCAGCCAGCGGGTGACGGTGCCCTCGGTGACGCTCTCACCGAGCGCCGGAAGGGTTACGGAAACCGGCATGGTTTCGGTTGCTCCTTACGAATTGCGGAAGTCTGTGTCGTCGCGCCCGAAGACTGAAAGCGTCAGTCGTGGGAGTGGAGCGGCTTGCCCGCGAGGGCGAGGTGGGCCTCGCCGAGCGCCTCGTTCTGCGTCGGGTGGGCGTGGATGAGCTGGGCCACCTCGGCCGGCAGCGCCTCCCAGTTGTAGATCAGCTGGGCCTCGCCGACCTGCTCGCCCATGCGGTCGCCGACCATGTGGACGCCGACCACGGCACCGTCCTTGACCTGGACGAGCTTGATCTCGCCCGCGGTCTTGAGGATCTTGCTCTTGCCGTTGCCCGCCAGGTTGTACTTCAGAGCGACGACCTTGTCCGCGCCGTAGACCTCCTTGGCCTTGGCCTCGGTGATGCCCACCGAGGCGACCTCCGGGTGGCAGTACGTCACCCGCGGCACGCCGTCGTAGTCGATGGGGACGACCTTCAGACCCGCCAGTCGCTCCGCCACCAGGATGCCTTCGGCGAAGCCGACGTGCGCGAGCTGGAGCGTCGGGACCAGGTCACCGACGGCGGAGATGGTCGGGATGTTGGTCCGCATGTACTCGTCGACGAGGACGTGACCGCGGTCCATGGCGACCCCGGCCTCCTCGTAGCCCAGGCCCTGGGAGACCGGCCCGCGGCCGACGGCGACGAGGAGGACCTCGGCCTCGAACTCCTTGCCGTCGGCGAGGGTGACCTTGACACCGTTCTGGGTGTACTCGGCCTTCTGGAAGAAGGTGCCCAGGTTGAACTTGATGCCGCGCTTGCGGAAGGCGCGCTCAAGGAGCTTGGAGGAGTTCTCGTCCTCGACCGGCACGAGGTGCTTGAGGCCCTCGATGATCGTGACGTCGGCGCCGAAGGACTTCCATGCGGAGGCGAACTCGACGCCGATGACGCCGCCGCCCAGGATGATCGCGGACTGCGGCACGCGGTCCAGGACGAGCGCGTGGTCGGAGGAGATGATGCGGTTGCCGTCGATCTCCAGGCCGGGCAGCGACTTCGGCACGGAGCCGGTGGCCAGCAGGACGTGGCGGCCCTGGATCCGCTGCCCGTTGACGTCCACCGAGGTCGGGGAGGACAGCCGCCCCTCACCCTCGATGTAGGTCACCTTGCGGGAGGCGATCAGGCCCTGCAGACCCTTGTACAGGCCCGAGACGACCTCGTCCTTGTACTTGTGGACGGCCGGTACGTCGATGCCCTCGAAACTGGTCTTGACACCGAACTGCTCGCTCTCGCGCGCCTGGTCGGCGATCTCGCCCGCGTGCAGCAGGGCCTTGGTGGGAATGCAGCCCCGGTGCAGGCAGGTGCCGCCGACCTTGTCCTTCTCGATCAGGGCGACGTCCAGGCCCAGCTGAGCCCCGCGCAGGGCCGCGGCGTAACCGCCGCTGCCACCGCCGAGGATCACTAGGTCGAAAACGGTGCTGGCGTCGTTCGCCACGTCACGTCCTCCATGCATGTGCGCCGTACGCCGGTCGTCGACGACCGGCAGGCGGCTGGTGTCCGGCCGCTCTTGCTTCGGCCCTTCGATGGGGCCCTGTCCTGCCGAGACCCCATCTTCGCACTTGTCGGCGGCGTGCGGGACGCCGGGCCGGGTGTGTGAAACGTCGGATCCATCACGCCGAATGGTCGCGCTTGCGGATATCGCACGGATTTGGTCTAAGGGGAGGGCCGTACCGGTACGACTGCGGCCCCGGGCTCCGCCGAACCCGGGGCCGCACTCCCGCGCGGGTGGGATATCAGCCCAGGTCGCCCACAGCGCTCAGCTCCGCGAGCCGGACCAGGGTGCGGACCGCCGACCCCGTGCCGCCCTTCGGCGTGTACCCGAAGGGGGCCTGCTCATTGAAGGCCGGGCCCGCGATGTCCAGGTGGGCCCAGGGGATGCCCTCGCCGACGAACTCCTTCAGGAACAGTCCGGCGACCAGGCCGCCGCCCATCCGCTCGCCCATGTTGGCGATGTCCGCCGTGGGGGAGTCCATGCCCTTGCGCAGGTGCTCGGGCAGCGGCATCGGCCAGGCGTCCTCGCCGACCTCGCCGGCGGCCTCGTGGACCGCGGTGCGGAAGGCGTCGTCGTTGGCCATGACCCCGAAGGTGCGGTTGCCGAGCGCCAGCATCATGGCGCCGGTCAGGGTCGCGACGTCCACGATCGCGTCCGGCTTCTCCTGGGAGGCCGCCCACAACGCGTCGGCCAGGACCAGCCGGCCCTCCGCGTCGGTGTTGAGCACCTCGACGGTCTTGCCGCTGTACATGTGCAGCACATCACCCGGGCGGGTGGCGGAACCGGACGGCATGTTCTCGGCGAGGGCGAGCCAGCCGGTGACGTTGACCTCCAGACCGAGGCGGGCGGCGGCCACGACCGCGGCGAAGACGGCCGCCGCGCCGCTCATGTCGCACTTCATGGTCTCGTTGTGACCGGCGGGCTTGAGGGAGATGCCGCCCGAGTCGTAGGTGATGCCCTTGCCGACGAAGGCCAGGTGCTTGCCGGCCCCGGCGTGCGTGTACGACAGCTTCACCAGGCAGGCCGGGGAGGCCGAGCCCGCGCCGACCCCGAGGATGCCGCCGTAGCCGCCTTTCTCCAGCGCCTTCTTGTCGAGCACCTGCACCTTCAGGCCGTGCTCTCGCGCCGCGGTCTGCGCGATGGCCGCGAAGGCCATCGGGGTGAGGTGGTTCGGCGGGGTGTTGATCAGGTCGCGGGCGCGGTTGAGCTCCTCGGCGACGGTGACGGCGCGCTCGACGGCCGCCTTGTACGCCTTGTCGCGGGGCTTGCCGCCGAGCACGGCGACCTCGGCGAGCGGGGACTTGCCGTTCTTGGCGTTCTTCCCGGTCGTGCCGTTGTCCTTGAACGTGTCGAAGGTGTACGCGCCGAGCAGCGCGCCCTCACCGATGGCGCCGACGTCGGCGGCACCGGTGACCGGCAGCGCGAAGACGGCCTTCTTGGAGCCGGCGAGCGCCCGGGCCGCGCAGCCCGCGGCGCGGCGCAGCGACTCGGCGGCGAACGCCTGGTCCTTCTCGGGCTCCGCACCGAGGCCCACCGCCACCACGACGGGCGCCTTGAAACCGGAGGGCGTGGGCAGCTTCGTCACCTCGCCCTCGGCGCCCGAGGCGCCCAGGGTCTGCAGGGTGGCGGCGAGCCTGCCGTCGTACGCCTGGTCCACGGCCTCG
This sequence comes from Streptomyces caeni, assembly GCF_042678285.1. Taxonomy (NCBI): domain Bacteria; kingdom Bacillati; phylum Actinomycetota; class Actinomycetes; order Kitasatosporales; family Streptomycetaceae; genus Streptomyces; species Streptomyces caeni. The sequence continues at coordinate 83,114 of NZ_JBHUDX010000024.1, read as the reverse complement.
GCGCCCGGCGCGACGACCGGGCCCTCGGTGCCCTTCGCGACACCGACCACGATCGCGTCGGCCCGCAGGCCGGCCGCCGCGGCAGTGCTGAGAGTGAGAGCAGTCACGGTGGTGAAATCTCGCTTCCGATTGAGTTTCGGTGGCCGAACGGATGGGGTCGGCCGGCCCGGGAACCGACCCTAGATCCCTCCGAACGTCCGGTCTCTGCCTGGGCTGGGAATTGCCCGGCACGAGCCTACGCGCGGGGGGCGGTTTCGCTCATTCCTCACGGATTTCGCCGGTGTGTGGCGCTGGGCGACGACCCGTCGCCCCCTGCGGGGTGGCCTGGGTCACACCGGCCGGTCGGCGAAGCGCCGGCCCGGCGCTGTTGCCCGCCGGGCCGGAGCTTTGGTCCCGACTGCGACTCTGCCGCGCAATTACCCGGCGTGATGACACCGCGCCGATACGGCCGTCGGCGCGTCGCAGAAGCAGGCAGGCCGGGCCCGGCCGATGCCCTGGAGGGACAGCGCGTGACCGCCCGCCGAATTGAGCGGCAGAGTCGACTGCCGTCGGCCGAAGCGGAGTTGGCCGCTCAGAAGGTGTGAGCCGACGGCACGGCGGCGGCGCTGCCGAACCGGAACCCCTCCACCGCCGTGCCCGCCACCCGGTCTGCCAGCGAGCGGCGGCCGGCGGAGAGGACGGGCAGCGCGTTCAGGAAGAAGACCACCACCGCCGCCACCCACACCAGCACCGAGAGCACGAACTGGCCCTCGACGAGCAGGATGCAGGCCAGCGCGTACACGGCCACGTCCGCGGTCGTCGTCACGGCGGCCCGCAGCGCGGCCCGGCTCGGGGCGGCCGGCGTCACCTTCAGACCGGTCAGCGCCTTGCCCAGGGTGCGCCCGGCGAGAGCCAGCGACGCCCACTGGTAGAGGAAGGCCGCGACCACCAGCAGCCCGAAGCCCTGTTCGACGTACAGCACCGTCGTGTGCCACAGCGAGAGTCCGAGACCCTCCGAGGCGCGGACGACATCGCCCCGCGACGTCAGCAGGTCCAGGCCGCTCTTCGCCGCGAGGCCGGGCACGTCGGTGAAGAGCGCGGATATCCGGTGGAAGGTGAGCATCGCGAGCCCCGAGGCCGCCACGACCACCAGGGCGAAGTCGATGAACCAGGCAAGGAACCGACGGGTCTTCTGCACGGTCGTCCCCCGATGACGGTGAAGCGGATGGATGATCGATGTGTCACCTTAGCGTGCAAATCACCCGTGCAGAGCCGCGGTTGAACAGGGCTGCAGCAGGTCCGTGACGCACGGCGCACCCGGGTCAGCCGAGCGAGAGCACCACCAGCGCGGCCGTCGCCGCCGTCTCCGCGAGGCCGCCGAACACATCGCCCGTCACCCCGCCGAAGCGCCGGAGGCAGTGCCGCAGCAGCAGCTCCGCGGCGATGACCGCGACCACCACCGCAGCCGCCGCGCGGGCCGCCTCGGAAACCCCGGAGGGCGCTGCCCCGGCCGCCGCCGCCGTGGTGACGACGCCGGCCACCGCCAGGGCACCGCGCACCGGAACCACCTCCGCGACCGCGGCCCCCAGCCCCTCCGGCCGGGCGGCCGGCACCCCGCCGCGCGCGGCCAGTGTGAGGGCCAGCCGGGCGGCGGTGGCCGAGACGACGGCGGCCAGCGCCCCGCGCTCCCATGAGTGGCCGTACGCCTGTGCGAGGGCCGCCACCTGCGCGAGCAGTACGAACAGCAACGTGATCACACCGAACGGTCCGATGTCGGACCGCTTCATGATCCGCAGCGCCTCCTCGGCGGGCTTCCCGCTGCCGAGTCCGTCCGCGGTGTCGGCCAGCCCGTCCAGGTGCAGACCCCGGGTGAGCACGGCCGGCACGGCGGCGCCCGTGACGGCGGCGAGCAGCGGCCCGGCGCCCGCCAGGAGCACGAGCGAGCCCAGCAGGCCGGCGAGACCTCCGACCACCGCTCCGGCCAGCGGCGCGTACAGCATTCCGCCGCGCGCGGCGGACCGGTCCCACCGGGTGACCCGGACGGGCAGGACGGTGAGGGTGCCGAAGGCGAAGCGGAGGCCATGGCGGGACGATGACGTGAACACGGCCGCAGGGTACGTGACGACGGTGCCCGTCCCGGGCCCAGGAGGCCGCGAACAGGCAGTTCAGCGGGTCCGCGGGCAGACTTGCCCCATGGGCCACTGGCTGCAGCGCAACATCGTCGAGCCGGGCAAGCTGCCGTTGCTCCTCGCGCTGGCCGCGTTCGTCCTGACGTTCGTGATCACCCGGGTCATCACCCGGCTGATCCGGGCCGGCCGGGGCCCCTTCGGCAATGTGAAGGCGGGCGGCGTGCACATCCACCACGTCGTCCCCGGGGTCGTGCTCGTCGTCGTGGGCGGCTTCGGCGCGATCGCCAGTCGCGAGGGCGTCGGCTCCGGCGTCTTCGCCGTCCTCTTCGGCGTGGGGGCGGGCCTCGTGCTGGACGAGTTCGCCCTGATCCTGCACCTGGACGACGTCTACTGGACCGAGGAGGGCCGCCAGAGCGTGGAGGTCGTCGTCATCACCGCGGCCCTGGTCGGCCTGGTCCTCGCCGGGTTCGCGCCCTTCGGCGTCAACAACGTCTCCGCGGAGGAACTGCAGAACCGCGGCGGCGTCATCGTGACCGTCGGCGTGAACTTCCTCTTCTCCCTGCTCGCCCTGAGCAAGGGCAAGACCCGCGTCGCGCTCTTCGGAGCGATCATCCCGCTGGTCGCGCTGGTCGGCGCCATCCGCCTGGCCCGCCCCGGATCGCCCTGGGCGAGGCGGTTCTACCGCCGCCGTCCGCGCGCCCGCGCCAAGGCCGGTCTGCGCGCCTACCGCCACGACCGACGCTGGACCGTCCCGCGCCGCAGGGTCCAGGACTGGATCGGCGGCAGGCCCGATCCGCGGTTCACCGGGCCGCCCGGCCGCCGGTGACGGCGCAGCGCGGACAGCCCGCACAGCGTCAGCACCGCCGCGATGGCGGCGATGTGCTCCTTGCCCGCGAGGTTCCCCTTCACCAGCAGCTCCCCGATCATCGCGGCGATCACCGCGCCCCCGGTGAACAGCGCGCGGTAGCGCCAGCACAGGAACAGGGCGAGCCCGATCACCGCCGCCGACGGGCCGGTGTCGACGACCTGTGCGTCGGTCGCGGACAGCCCCAGCGGATGGTGCGGGCCCAGGCCGATGGCCACCCGCGCGTACATCGTGCCGGCGAGCGTGGCGACGTACGCGATGCCCAGCGTGCGCCACCAGCCCAGACAGATCTCGGCGATCCCGAACACGAAGAGGATCTGCAGCAGCGCCCCCCACACCGGCAGGTCCAGGGCCGGCACGAAGAGGGAGAGCGGAGTGCGCAGCAGGGCGCGCGGAAGCGGTTCCTCGGCCCGCACGGACCCGACGGCCTGTACGAACCCGAAGCCCCACGGCTGGTTCTGCACGAACTGCAGGACCGACGTCAGGCACACGGCCCCCAGCGTCATGGGTATCGCCCGCCGGCCCCGCCGTGCGAGGGCCCCGCGCACGGCGGCGTACAGCGGTCCGCCTTCGGCGCGGGCCAGGCGGGCGAGGATGCTCATCCAGCGGCCCTCATCTGTCCGGCTCTCCTCTTCTGTGTGACTGAAGGTGCCTGCGGTGCAGGCACTTCGGCAGTCCCGGGGCCTCCAGGAACCCCTCGGCGCACGCCGAGGCGACGCCGATGCGCAACAGGTCCGCGCTCTTCTCGAAGAGCAGGAACCGGGGTTCCCAGATGGGCCGGTACTTCGCGTTGGCCCGGTACAGCGACTCGATCTGCCACCAGCGCGAGAAGAAGCTGAGCAACGAGCGCCACAGCCGCAGCACCGGTCCGGCACCAAGGCGCGCACCACGTTCAAAGACGGATCGGAACATCGCGAAGTTGAGTGAGACCTGGGCCACCCCGATCTCCCGGGCGCGGCGCAGCAGTTCGATCACCATGAACTCCACGAGCCCGTTCTCGGAATCCCGGTCGCGTCGCATCAGATCGAGGGAGAGGCCGTGCGGCCCCCATGGAACGAAGGACAGCAGCGCCCGCAGCCGGCCGTCGGCGTCCGTGCACTCGAGCATCACGCACTGCCCGTCCTCGGTGTCGCCCAGCCGCCCCAGCGCCATGCTGAACCCGCGCTCGGTGGCGCCGTCGCGCCAGTCGTCGGCCTTGTCGAGGAGGTACGCCATCTCCTCGGCGGGAATGTCCGCGTGACGCCGGATGCGGACGGTGTACCCGGCGCGTCTCACGCGGTTGCACGCCTGCCGCACCGTGCGCATCCCCCGCCCGTCGAGGGTGAACTCGCCCACGTCCACGATGGCCTCGTCGCCGAGTTCGAGCGCGTCCAGCCCGTGCCGCGTGTACACGGTCCCCGCCTCCTCACTCGCGCCCATCACGGCCGGGATCCAGCCGTGCGCGCGTGCCTGGGCGAGCCAGGGCTCGATGGCGCCGGGCCATGCCTCCGGATCGCCGAGGGGATCGCCGGAGGCGAGCGAGACACCGCCGACGACCCGGTACACGACCGCCGCCTTGCCGGTGGGCGACCAGATCACGCTCTTCTCCCGGCGCAGCGCGAAGTACCCGAGCGAGTCGCGGGCACCGTGCGTGGCGAGCAGTGCCCGCAGCCGCCTCTCGTCGTCCTCGGTGATCGGGTCGACGGCGCGCCGGGAGCGGAAGGCGGCGTACAGGACGGCGAGGACGAGCAGGGTGCTGAAGGCGTTGATGGTGACGTTCACCCAGTTCGGCGTGGCGATCCCGGGGTGGTGCGCCTTGCTGCCGGCGGTGACCGAGACGAGCCGCATCGCGCCGTAGCGCCAGCGGTCCAGGAAGGCCGAACGGTGGGCGTCGTGCGCGGTGTTGGCGAGGGTCACCAGGAGCGCGGCGAGCAGCGAGGAGACGAGCAGGCCGCCGGCGCCGACGACGGCGGCCAGCCGCGGGTTGGACCGGTCGCCCTTGGCGTAGAACTCCCGCCGCCCCACCAGGAGCGAGCCGACGAAGACCGCGGTGAGGAGCAGGGAGAGCCAGTTCTGCGCGTACTGCCGGATCTCGGGGAAGGCCATGGCGAACGCGAACAGCAGCAGGAACGGCCCGCTGAGCGCCATGTTGAGGATCCAGGCGGCCCGCTTGCGCCGCCGCATGGTGACCGCGAGGAACATCGTGAACACGCCCGAGGCGAAACCCGCGGTCAGCAGGTACGGCGTGAAGAGGTCGGCCTGGTTGTGGCGCCGCACGTCCTGCCCGAGCGCCACCCATACGGCGGAGAGGAAGTTGATGAACGTGACGGCGCGCAGGTACCAGACCGCGATCGCTGCGGCCCGCCGGGAGGCCCGACCGGACCGCCGTGTCCCGCCCGCCGGCCGAACCGTGCGTTCCCGTTCCGCAGTAAACAGGGCATCTCCCATGAAGGGGGATGATATGGGGCGCTCGGGGGTGTGCCGGGGAGTGGTGCGCGACGGAATCCGCCGGGCCTGCCGCGGCCCCGCCGGCTACTCGCCCTCCTGCTCGCCCTTCTCCTTGTCCTCCTCCTCGCGCTTCTCCTCGCCCTTCCCCTCCTTCTCCTGCCCCTCGTCCTGCCCCGGCAGCTCCGCGGCCAGTGCGGCCGCCGCCTGCACCAGCGGCAGCGCCAGCAGCGCTCCGACCCCCTCGCCGACGGTCACACCGTGGTCGAGCAGCGGCTGCAGCGCCATCCGGTCCAGCGCCTTGGCCTGCGCCGGCTCCCCGCTCGTGTGCCCGGCCAGCCACCAGTCCGGCGCGCGGAACGCGATCCGCTGGGCGACCAGCGCGCACGCCGCGGACACCACACCGTCCAGGATCACCGGGGTCTTGCGCACCGCGCACTGCAGCAGAAAGCCCGTCATGGCGGCCAGATCGGCCCCGCCCACCGCCGCCAGCAGCTGCAACTGATCACCCAGTACCGGCCGGGCCCGCCGCAGCGCGTCCCGTACGGCCGCGCACTTGCGCATCCAGGCCAGGTCGTCGATCGCCAGGCCGCCGCGCCCGGTCACCACCGACGCGTCCGTCCCGCACAGCGCGGCGGTCAGCACCGCCGCCGGCGTCGTGCCGCCGACGCTCACGTCGCCGAGGACCACCAAGTCCGTCCCGGCGTCCGCCTCTTCGTCCGCGACCGCCATCCCCGCCCGGAACGCCGCCTCCGCCTCCTGGAGCGTCAGCGCGTCCTCGACGTCGACCCGCCCGCTGCCGCGCCGCACCCGGTGTCGTACGACGTCCTCCGGCAGCTCCCTCGGATCGCAGTCCAGCGCCATGTCGACCACGCGCACGGGCACGTGCTGCCGCCGCGCCAGGATCGCCACCGGACTGGCGCCCTTCAGCACCGCCCGCACCAGCCGGGCCGCGCCGCCCGCGGGCCGCCTCGACACGCCGAGGGCGGCCACCCCGTGGTCGCCCGCGAACAGCACCGCGCGCGGCCGCTCGATCGGCCGCGCCGGTACCGCGGACTGCGCGGCCGACAGCCACTCACCCAGGTCGTCGAGGCGGCCCAGCGCCCCCGGCGGCACGGTCCGACGCTCCCGGCGCGCCTCGGCGTCGCGGCGCACCGCGCCGTCGGGGCGCTCGATCAGGTCGGTGAAGTCGTCGAGATTAAGCGAGCTCATTCGCCGAACAGTACCGGGACGGATCGAACGCGGCGGCGCCGTGTCGGCGGCACGTCCCCGCGTCCGTGAACTGAGCCCCGTACGTACCGTTTGGGCACGTATTGTCGTTCTCCTCCATGGCCACGATCACCCCTGTCCGCCCCGTCGTACGCCGCCCGCCGCACCCGCCACAGGAGCCGCCCATGCACCCCACCCCGCCGACGGACGGCGCGCACCCCGCCCGGTACCCCGGCGAACCCGCCGGGAACACCGGCCGGTCGTACCCGACGCCCCGCGAGGGCTGCCCGTGGTGCGGCTCGACGCGGCCGCACACCCGGCTGCGCGTCCCCGGCCCGGGACGGCACGGGCCGGGCCCGCTCGTCGTGTACGAGTGCCGGGACTGCGCCCATGTCGTCGGCCACCCGGAGGACACGGGCACCGAGGGTCCCGCCGAACGCGCCCCCACCGCCCGCGCGGGCACCCGCCGCCACCGGGCTGCGGCCCGCGCCATGCTGCCCTTCCCGGAACCGGAGAGCTGGCTCGACGTCGGCACCGGGCACGGCCGTTTCCCCGAGGCGGCACGGGAGATCCACCCCTACACCTCTTTCGACGGCCTCGACCCCACCCTCCGCGTCGAGGAGGCACAGGCCGCGGGCCGCGTCGAGGAGGCCCACCGCGGCCACCTCACCGACCCGGGGATCATCGCGCGGCTGCGCTCCCGCTACGACGTCGTCAGCATGCTCCACCACCTGGACCACACCCGCGACCCGCGCGCGGAACTGCGCGCCGCCCTCACGGTGCTGCGGCCCGGCGGCCATCTGCTCATCGAAGTCCCCGATCCCGACTGCCTCTTCCGCGCTCTGCTCGGCCGATGGTGGATGTCCTACGGCCGGCCCGGCCACCTCCAGCTGATGCCGCTGCGCAACCTGACGGCCGAACTGGAGGCCCTGGGCTGCACGATCGTCGGCACCGACCGCCGCGAGCCGCACACGCCGTACGACCTCGCGGGCGCCCTGGCGCTTGTCGTGGCCCGCGCGCTGCCGACCCCGGGCGACCTCCCGGAGCGGCCGGTCTTGCCGAGACGGCTCCGGCGCCTGCTGCACACGGCCCTGAGAGGGGCGGCCGCACCGCTGCTCGCGACGGCCGCCGCCCTGGACCACACGCTCGCACCCCTGGCGCGGCGCACCCGCTTCTCCAACGCCTACCGGATCGTCGCCCGCACCCCGCCCTGAGGGCCTGTTCCGAGTTCCCCGCCCGCGCCCCGGGGCCCGGCACGCACGCCGCCGCACGGCGCCGCAGGACAGGTGGCCGCGCCACATGACCTGCGGCGCCGCACGCCGATCGCACGCTCCCCCACGCTCGGCCGCGCTCGCGCGGGCGGTGCCCCCCACGACACCGCCGCGCCCGCGCTCCGCGCGGACGACGGGGAACTCGGAACAGGCCCTAGCCGCGCAGCGGCAGCGCCTGCCCGGCCACCACCAGCAGCACCTGCTCGCACTCCGCCGCGAACGCCGCGTTCAGACGGCCGAGTTCGTCCCGGTAGCGGCGGCCCGACGCCGTCGCCGGCACGATGCCGGAGCCGACCTCGTTCGAGACGGCGACGAGGGTCCGGCGGGTGGCACGCACCGCCGCCCCCAGCTCCTCCACCCGCGCCCGCAGCGCCCGCTCGCCCCCGCCCGACCACTCCGCGTCGTCCCACGCGTTCACCGCGTCCATCGCGTCGGTCAGCCACAGCGCCAGACAGTCGACCAGCAGCGGCGGCCCGTCCTGCGCCAGCAGCGGCACGAGATCGCAGGTCTCGCGGGTGTGCCAGGACCCGGGCCGCCGCTCCCGGTGCGCGGCCACCCGCGCCGCCCACTCGGTGTCCCCGTTGCGCGACCCGCCCGTCGCCACGTACAGCACGTCCGGGAACGCCTCCAGCCGCCGTTCCGCCTCCGCCGACTTGCCCGACCGGGCCCCGCCCAGCACGAGGGTGCGCCGCGGCACGTCCGGGACGTCCTCGTAGGCGCCCACGGTCAGCGTCGTCCCGTCCGGCACCGCCCGTGCCCCCGCCGCCGCGAGCCGCCGCCGCGACTCGGCGCCCGGCGGCACGTCGTGGCCGATGTGCGCGGCGATGACATCGGTGGTGGGCCCGAGCGCCCCCGCCGCACGCAGCCTCGCCAGCGCGTCCGGCCGCCCCACGACGTCCGCGATCACCATGTCGTACGGCTCCGCGGGCCCCTCCAGGCCCGCGGGCGCGGCACCCGGCGGCAGATACAGCAGCCGGGGCCCCTCAGGTCCGGTCACCGCGTAACCGGTGCCCGGCGCGTCCGTCGCCAGCGCCCGCACCCGGTGCCCGGTCAGCAGCGCCAGCTCCCGCCCGTCCGGCACCCGCACGGGCCGCGGCAGGCCGGCCGGGACCTCGACCGCCGGCCCGTCGTGCGGATGCGACAGCAGCACCTGCCGTACGCCGGCCAGCGAGTGCCCGGCCCGCGCCGCCGCGAACGCCGCGCCGGGCGTGAGGTCCAGCAGCAGCGCCCCGTCCACGAGCACGGCGGTCGCCGCCCGCGCCTCCTCCCCGAGCGCACGTGCGCAGGCCGCGCAGGGACAGTCGGGGCGGGGGAGTCCCGCGGGGGCACCGGTGCCGAGCAGAGTCACGTCCACGGAGCCGATTTTCCCGGGTCACCGCAGGCGACGCGCGCCCAGGTCCGCCCCGCGGTCCCGCGGCCGCACGCCACCGATGATCCATGGTCCTCTCCTCCCGGCCGGTGGGAAACACATAGGCTCGGGGCAGCGGCCGGACCTGGATCCGGCTCCTGCTCTGCGTGTGCTCACATCTGGGAGGCGTACATGGTGGCGTGGACGTGGCGGTTCGAGAAGGCCGACGGGACGGAGGTCCGGCCCGCGGTCGCGCCCGAGGAGTTCTCCACGCAGGGGGACGCCGAGTCCTGGCTCGGGGAGCACTGGAAGGAACTGCTCGCCGGGGGCGCCGACCAGGTGCGGCTGTTCGAGGACACGACGGAGATCTACGGTCCGATGAGCCTGCACGCCGACGAGTCGTAGACCGCCGGGCGGGGGCCCACCGCCCTCGCCCACCCCTTTCGGCGGCGGCCCGCAGCCCACCCCTTTCGGCGGCGGCCCGCAGCCCACCCCTTTCGGCGGCGGCCCGCAGCCCACCCCTTTCGGCGGCGGCCCGCAGCCCACCCCTTTCGGCGGCCCTCAGCCACGTACCCCGCACAGGTGCAGCAGCGCGGCCACCCGCCGGTACGGGTCCGTGCGCCCCGCCCGTTCCTCCACGGCCAGCAGGCTGTCCACGTCCTGCGGGACCTCCGCCCCGTCCGCCGCCGTGTCGGTGAAGACGCGCACCCCGTACCACGCGTGCAGCGGCGCCCCGATCCCCGCGAGCGTCGCGGTCAGCGTCTCCAGCCGGTCGGCCCGCACATCGAGCCCCAGCCGGTTCGTATACGCGGTGGTGTCGAAGGCGGCCAGCGCCGTGGCCCAGTCCCCGTAAAGGCCGGGCCGCATCGCCAGCGCGTCCCCGTTGCGGACGAGCAGCGACAGCAGTCCGCCGGGTGCGAGCATCCGGGCCAGCCCCGCCACCAGCGGATCGGGCTCCTCCACATACATGAGCACCCCGTGGCACAGCACGACGTCGAAGCTGCCGGGCAGGAAGTGCACCCCCGTGTCCCGCCCGTCGCCCTCGATGATCCGCACCCGCTCCCGGATGCCCTCGGGCTCGCCGGACAGGGCCGCACGGGCCGCGGAGATCATCGTCGGATCCTGTTCCACCCCGGTGACCTGGTGCCCGACCCTGGCCAGGCGCAGTGCCTGCGTACCCTGGCCCATCCCCACGTCGAGCACCCGCAGCCGCCGGCCCACCGGGAACCGCCCGGCTATCTGCTCGTCGAGCTGCCGGGCGACCAGCTCCTGCCGTACGACGTCACGCAGACCGCCGAGCCGGCTCAGCCAGGCGTCGGCCGCATCCTCGGAGAACGCAGCCGTGCTCAGGGCCGCTCTCCGCGCTTGACCTGCGGCTTCGGCAGCCGGAGCCGACGCATCTGCAGGGAGCGCATCAGGGCGTACGGGATCGCGCCCCTCTTGCTCTGGTCGGGGAAGCGCTCCTGCAGCTGCTTCCTCAGCCGGAACGCGGAGACGATCGAGTCGATCACGATGAGAACGATCACGACGAGCCACAGCATCAGCGCGATGCTCTGCATCGAGGCCACCCGCACCATGCTCAGCACGAGAATGATCACGGCCATCGGCAGGAAGAACTCGGCGACGTTGAAGCGGGCGTCGACGAAGTTGCGGGCGAACTTGCGGACGGGGCCCTTGTCCCGCGCCGGAAGGTACCTCTCGTCACCGCCGGCCAGCGCCTCACGCTGTTTCGCCAGCTGGACGCGGCGCTCCTCGCGCTGCCGCTTGGCGGCGTCCTTGCGCGTCATCGAGGTATTGGCGACGCTGCGACGCTGGGCCTGGGCCTCACTGCGTTTGGGCGTCGGCCGGCCCTTCGGGGCCTGGGGGTCACGGGGCTGCTTGGAGTCGGTCACCGGCGCCTTGTCGGCGACCTGGGCCTTCTCTTCCTTGGCACGGCTACGGAACACGAAACCCAAGGGTACGGGGTCTGCGCGCATGGACCCCCGATCAGTGGGGAACGATCCGGCAACACCGGTCGTCTGTACATGGGACAGAGGGGCCTCAAAAGGGAAAGACCGCCGACGTTCTTCCATGTTCTTCCGGAAGGCGGCTGAGGGAATCCGGGAGCCACCCCGTACGTAACCCGGGGGGCACCTACTCCCTACGCCGGAGCGGGACCGTTGCGCAGTCGTCCTTGCGGATGACCGCATCCGTCCTCGAACAGTGCGGTAATGGAGGCAGGGCCCGTACTGTGGGTTCTGTCGCAGATCTGTGAGCTGGAGTCCGTCAGAAGGGGGCGCGCGAAGCCCATGAGCGGTGTCATGAAGCGTATGGGGATGATCTTCCGCGCGAAGGCGAACAAGGCCCTTGACCGGGCCGAGGACCCGCGCGAGACCCTCGATTACTCGTACCAGAAGCAGCTGGAACTGCTGCAGAAGGTGCGCCGCGGCGTCGCGGACGTGGCGACGAGCCGCAAGCGCCTCGAACTGCAGCTCAACCAGCTCCAGAGCCAGTCCACCAAGCTTGAGGACCAGGGCCGCAAGGCGCTCGCCCTCGGCCGCGAGGACCTGGCCCGCGAAGCGCTGTCGCGGCGGGCCGCGCTCCAGCAGCAGGTGACCGATCTGGAGACCCAGCACCAGACCCTGCAGGGCGAGGAGGAGAAGCTCACCCTGGCGGCGCAGCGTCTCCAGGCGAAGGTGGACGCCTTCCGCACGAAGAAGGAGACCATCAAGGCCACCTACACCGCGGCCCAGGCGCAGACCCGGATCGGCGAGGCGTTCTCCGGCATCTCCGAGGAGATGGGCGACGTAGGCCTGGCGATCCAGCGTGCCGAGGACAAGACGGCCCAGCTGCAGGCCCGCGCGGGTGCCATCGACGAGCTGCTCGCCTCGGGCGCGCTGGACGACCCGTCCGGCATGGCCAAGGACGACATCCAGGCCGAACTGGACCGGCTCTCCGGCGGCACGGACGTCGAGCTGGAGCTGCAGCGCATGAAGGCGGAGCTGGCCGGGGGGTCGGCCACGCAGCCCCAGGCGATCGAGGGCGGCACGGGCCAGGGCCAGTCCCAGCCGCAGGACACGCCGCGCTTCGACAAGCAGTAGCCCAGTCACCCACGGGTCCCACGCCTGAGGAGGGCGACATGATCGTGCGGATCATGGGGGAGGGGCAGGTGCAGCTCGACGATGCCCACTTCACCGAACTGAACAAGCTGGACGACGAGCTGCTCCGGGAGGTGGAGGGCGGCGACGAGCAGGGCTTCCGCCGCACGCTGAACGCCCTCCTGGAGGCGGTCCGCCGCCTGGGCGCCCCTTTGCCGGACGACTCCCTGGAACCGTCGGAACTGATCCTGCCGTCGCCCGGGGCGAGCCTCGCGGAGGTCCGCGAGATGCTGGACGACGACGGCCTGATCCCGGGGGGCTGAGACCAGGGCACCGCCTGGCCGTACCAGCCCGTCCGGCGATCTGGGCTGGGTACTGCCTGGCCGGAGCCGGGCCGCACCAGTCCGTCCGGCGTCTGAGGACGAGGCCGTTCAGGCCGAAAGCGGGGGTGCGGGGGCGGCGGCCCCCGTACGGCACGACCACCGCGGGTGCCGCTCACCGCCCCTGGGCACCCCGACCCGACCGTTCCGCCCGGCGCAGCCGCCCCGTACCGTGAACAAGCGTGAGCACCCTGGAACGCACCCGGTGCCGAATGCGCGCCCACCCCCTGGCTCTGGACGCCGCCCTCGCCTTCTGCGTCCTCCTCTGCATGGTGGCCGGTTCCTTCCTCGGTCCCCAGAACGAGGACGGCTCCTCGTGGGGCACGCGCACCCCGAACGCGCCCAGCCTCGCCCTCATGGTGCTCGGCACGGCGGCACTCGTCCTGCGCCGGCGCGCCCCCATGACCGTCCTCGCGGTCACGGCAGCCCTCTCCCTCGTGGAACTCGTCACCGCCGACCCCCGTGCCCCCGTGGCGATGTCGGCCGTGGTCGCCCTCTACACCGTCGCCTCCACCACCGACCGGCCCACCACCTGGCGGGTCGGCCTGCTCACCATGACCGTCCTGACCGGCGCCGCCATGCTCGACGGTCCCCTTCCGTGGTACGCGCAGGAGAACCTCGGACTGTTCGCCTGGACGGGCATGGCCGCGGCCGCCGGAGACGCCGTACGCAGCCGCCGCGCATTCGTGGACGCCATCAGGGAGCGCGCCGAGCGGGCGGAACGCACCCGCGAGGAGGAGGCCCGGCGCCGCGTCGCCGAGGAGCGGCTGCGCATCGCCCGCGACCTGCACGACGTCGTCGCCCACCACATCGCCCTGGTCAACGTGCAGGCCGGGGTCGCCGCGCACATCATGGACAAGCGGCCCGACCAGGCGAAGGAGGCCCTCTCCCACGTCCGCGAGGCCAGCCGCTCCGCGCTCAACGAACTGCGCGCCACCGTCGGCCTGCTCCGGCAGTCCGGCGACCCGGAGGCCCCCACCGAGCCCGCTCCCGGGCTCGCCCGCCTCGGCGAACTCGCCGACACCTTCCGCAACGCCGGCCTCCCGGTCGAGGTGGCCCGGGCCGACCACGGCAGCACGCTGCCCGCCGCCGTCGACCTCGCCGCGTACCGCGTCATCCAGGAGGCCCTGACCAATGTGCAGAAGCACGCGGGCCACGAGGCGAAGGCCGAGGTCACCGTCGTACGCGTGGGACCGAACGTGGAGATCACGGTCCTCGACGACGGAACGGACGAGGACGCCGGACAGCCCGGCGGCGACGAGGAACACGGCGGGCACGGCCTGCTCGGCATGCGGGAGCGGGTCACCGCCCTCGGCGGCGCCCTGACCACCGGTCCCCGCTACGGGGGCGGCTTCCGGGTCCATGCGATCCTGCCCGTCAGGAACCACGCGGCGGCGGCAGCCGGGAAGACCGTGTGACCACCGTCCAGGGAGGGCCTGTATGACCATCCGCGTCCTGCTCGCCGACGACCAGGCGCTGCTGCGCAGCGCGTTTCGCGTACTCGTCGACTCGGAGCCGGACATGGAGGTGGTGGGCGAGGCGTCCGACGGCGCCGAGGCGGTACGGCTGGCCGGGGAACAGCACGCCGACGTCGTCCTCATGGACATCCGGATGCCCGGCACGGACGGCCTCGCCGCCACCCGGCTGATCAGCGCCGACCCGGCCCTCGCCCAGGTGCGGGTGGTCATACTGACGACCTTCGAGGTGGACGACTACGTCGTGCGGTCGCTGCGCGCCGGGGCGTCCGGCTTCCTCGGCAAAGGAGCCGAGCCCGAGGAACTGCTGAACGCCATCCGGCTCGCAGCCGGCGGTGAGGCACTGCTGTCGCCCGCTGCCACCAAGGGGCTCATCGCGCGTTTCCTGGCCCAGAGCGACAGCGACGACGGCCGCGACCCGGCCCACTCCGACCGGCTCGGCACCCTCACCGGCCGCGAGCGCGAGGTGCTCATCCAGGTCGCCGGCGGCCACTCCAACGACGAGATCGCCGAACGCCTGGAGGTCAGCCCGCTCACGGTGAAGACACACGTCAACCGGGCCATGGCGAAACTGGGTGCCCGCGACCGGGCCCAACTCGTCGTCATCGCCTACGAGTCGGGCCTGGTGCGCCCGAGGGCGGACTGACCGCCGTCCTACGCCTTCAGCGAGTCGACGAACGCGTCCCAGGCGGCGGCCGGGACGACGATCACGGGACCTCGGGGGTTCTTGCTGTCGCGTACGGGGACGACGCCGTGGAGATCATCGGCGATCTCCACACAATTGCCCCCGTTCGCATTGCTGTAGCTGCTCCGGCGCCACCGGACGGAGTTCAGCTCGGGGGTGTGTCGCATGGTTGGCAGTCCTCCATCGCCTGTCGGATCAGCTCTGCCGAGGCGGCCGGTGGGAGGGCGTTGGCGCGGAGGACTTCGTACCGCCGCCGCCACTTCTTCACTGAGTCCCGGTCCTCGTGGAGGTGACCGACCTCGATGCCCTCTTCATAGGCCACGGCCGAGCCGTTGGGAAGGGTCAGCAGGGTCAGCGCGCCGCCCATCAGGTAGTGCGGACCGGCACTGAAGGGCATCACCTGGACCTTGCTGTCCGGAGTATCCACCTGCGCGAGCAGTGAGGCCAGTTGTTTGTACATGGACTCTCTGCCGCCGAACGGCCGCCGGAGGACCGCCTCGTCGATGATCGCCCAGCGGAGCGGGGGCTGGGCCGAGCGGAGACGTTCTTTGCGCGACATACGGGCGTTGACGAGTTCTGCCACCTTCTCCCCAGGCAGCTCTTCCTGAAGGCTGAGCTGAGCTTCGGCGTACTCCCTCGTCTGCAACAGCCCCGGGATGACCTGGGGCTCATAATTCTCGACGACCTCGGCCTGCGCCTCGAAGTCCATGAACCGCCGGTACTGGTCCGGATGCGCCTCGCGCTTGGCCAGTTGGTACAGCCCGTGGAAGTGCCGGTCCGTGCCGAACGCGGCGTCGAGCCGGTCGGGCAGGTCCGGCGGTGGCATCAACTCCGCCGTCTCGACGCGTGCCAGCGTGCTCTTGCTGGAGTTGAGGATGTCCGCGAGCTGCAGCAGCGACAGCTTGGCGGCCTCGCGGTGGCGGCGCTGCTCGGCGCCGAAGTAGTGGCGGGCGGAGAGGTAGGGGGTCAGGGTCTGCGGCTTGAACGTCATCGGTCTCGCCTCCCGGGCTGATCGTCCCGTTCTCGACGATGGGACGGGGCGCTCCTGTTCAGGGCCTGTGCCGCACAGTGACGATGGCGCCACAGAAGGTAACGACCAGTGATCCGGTCCCGCAGCGGAATGACCGGATCCGGAGGGAGCGACGAGATGATGCGCGACGGACGGGACGGGGCGGCGCTGCGCCTGCTCCCGTGGACGACGCCGGAGGGCGCCCTGTGCTACCTGAGCACGGACGACCCGGAGAGTCTCCTGTCCCGCCTGGCCGACCGACTGGAGGCGGACCTCCTCGACTCGGCGCGGTTCATCCTGGCCGAGGCCAGGCCGCTGCTCGCCGACGAGGCCACGGGGAGGCGGGAGTTGCGCTTCACGGGCGTACAGCCGGCCGCGGCGCTGGCGGACGCGCTGCGGATCGCGGCGAGCAGAGGCGAGCGCCTGCCGGAGAGCTGACCTCACCCTGCGGGAGTCGGCCTGGGCGATCCGGGACGCACCCCAACGCGCCGTCTGGATCTGGGGCATCACCGACAGCCCGCTCCTGCCGGGAACTTGAAACCGCGCTGGTGGACGGCAGAGCGGTGCGCAGTTCCCGAACCCGTCGTCATCGCATCGCTGCGGAAAACGAGGTCCGCAACAGCCGGGCACGAGTGATTCGGCAGGTTGCGAGGCCGGCGGTGTCGGCCTCGCAACCTTCGTCATGCGAATGCCTACTGGTTCTTGCCCAGGCAGAGCACCACGTTGGTGCGGCCGGTCTCGGTGTACCAGGCCACCACACCGGGAACGCTCTTGCACTGGTCACCGTTGCCGGTGTCCTCCCGCAGGACCTTGTACGCGGCCTTGGGGTCCTTGCAATCGATCACGTGCACATCCGGATTGTCGTCCGTACCACTCACCTGGACGCAGTCACCGGCATTGGCGGTAGAGGGGTCACCGGTCACCTCGTCGTAGATCATCCAGATCACGAAAGCGATCAGCCCGATACCCAAGCGGATCAGCAGCTTCTTGAGGGCGCGGGCGCCCTTCTTGGGCGGTTGTGGCGCCGGAGCCTGCGGTACGGAGTAGGCGGGATCTTGGTAGGAGGACGCTGTTGTCACTGGTCCCTCGAAGGTCAGCCGCAGTGGGCAGAGGTGAGGGCGAACATATTAGCGATCACGTAATGAAGGTCACTGCGTGAAGACGGAACGAGACCGTCGGGTATTCATATCGTGATCAAGGGCCTACCGCTCCTCATCGGTGAGCGGGAGGGGGGTCTTGAACCCATGCCTGGTCGCTGCGGGCATCCCGAACGGTGTTGGATGTCCTGGTCGCCCGCTTTCGCGCCGTGTCCCGTGACACGGATCGTGTCCGTGGTCCGGGACACGGGGCCGGTGTCCTCAGGTGCCCGGTCCCGCTCGCCGAAGAGGCGGCCATGTCGTGCGGCAACGGTCGTCGAGCAGTACGAGCTCCTCCAGTATCCGGGCGGACGGCTCAGTCTCCGGACCAGCCCCAGAAGTAGATCTCCTGTGGCGTCCCGTGCTCGTCGTGCAGTACCGCGCAGCGGCCGAACCAGCGCTCGCGAGCGAGGTCCCGGATCGCGGGGACGTGTTCGCGGGTCAGTCGTTCGGTGCCGGCGGCCTGACGGGCCTCTTCGGAGGTCACCGGCTGCACCGCGCAGACCTCGGGCTCCTCGTCTTCCCGCTGAACATGGAAGACATCGAGAACCGAGTGGGTGCCGGAGTGCTGCGTCAACTCGTCGGCCCGCAGTTCATCCAGGGTCGAAGGCCGCGGTCGGCGCTCCTCCTCGGGAAGCCAGTCACCGCCCCGCACCCAGAAGTAGTCACCGGCAAGGAACACTCGCTGCCGCAACTCCTCCAGCGCGGCGCCAAGATCCACCTGGTAGGGCACGTAGTGGTCCCAGGCCGAAGCACCCATCGTGCACTCCCTCCGAGCCGAACCGGTCGGCGGCCAGGCTCACCCGACGTCCGTCGGGAGCGTGATGGTCCCCGTGTACGGGCCTTGGGCGCGTTCCGTCACGTCCTGGCTGTAGCGGAGGTTCTGGCCGCGGTAGGGGATGAGGAAGGTGCACCGGAAGCGGTGTGACCTGATGCGGTACGTGGTGGCGTCGAGGGAGAGCACCTCCTCGACGTTCTGAACGACGATCCGGTCCTCGGGAGCCGTGATGCCCGCCGCGCGCAACTTCTCAAGGGTCGGGGCGAGTTCGCGTACCGCCTTCTTGACGGCGCCCCGGTCCCGTACGGCGGTCAGGGCGGCCGGCGCGGTGCTCACGCTCAGCTCGACCTGTCCGGCAGCGGAGGTCACGGCCAGGACCCCGGAGCCCGTGTGTTCCTCCCGGGCGTACGCCCCGAACGCGTCGAGCGCGGCGACGGGGTCCTCCACGGCGTTCGCGATCGCCGGGTCGGAGAGGGCACCGCTCTTCCACCGCGCCTCCGTTCCCCCCTTCTTGACGTATCCGGTCCCGTCGACCACGTAGACCTCTTCGGGCTTCGCGACGCCCTTGGTGTACGTCGTTCCCGTGGAGTGGAGTGCCAGGGGGCTCTGCGTGCGCCGTACCGTGGCCTTGTACGTCGCGGTGCTCTGACTCCCCTGGTACAGCAGGCCCTCGTTCCCCTTGACGGTGAACGTCCAGCCCTTCTGCCCGGACATGGCCTCCCTCGCCCGGGCGAGGAACTCCTCGGGCGTCCTCGGCTCGGAGGGTGCTGATGTCGGCTTCGTTGTGGTTGCGGAGGCGGAGCCCACCGGAGTTCCGGAAGCCGTCGACCCGCTCTCGGCGCACCCGGACAGCGACAGCGAGACGAGCGAAACGGCGGGGAGCGCCAGCAGGGCGACGCCGGGACGAGGTCTCACGCGTGCACTCCTTCAAGATCGGAAGATGCCCGGTTGTACACGAGTCGGGACCGTCCAGGCCAACGTGCGGACAAACAGGGGCGAACGAGTCTTCCGCCGTGGGCTCGGCTCGGCCCAGGAGTTCGCCCCTGTCGAAGGCAGATGGCTGTAACGGACATGCACAGGGCGGAAAGGTTGTGCGCGCGCTGCGAGTTCTCCCTGTGGCATTCGTCATGTCCGTGACCCGTGATGTTCCTGCGTTGGCATGCGCTTGACCAATTCGGGGGGACCAATTGGCTCCTCCCCCGGAGCCGAGTTGAAGGGGTGGGGTCCCATGGGCAAGGCGGTCGAGGGCGTTCCGGTCCAGGGCGTTCCGTACGCGGACCGGATGCGGCCTTGCGCGGCTGCCTTGGTCGCGCGCCTCACCGCCCGCAACCGGCTGCCGCTCGACTACTCCGTGGCCAGTCTGCGGGTGGTCGATTTCCTGGTCGACGGGCTGCGCAAGGGCCTGGCCGACCCGGAGCGGCTGTCCGGCACGCTCTTCGGTCTCGGCGCGTACGTCGGTGAGGTGCTCGTGCGCCGCGCGGGCGCGGTCTGGGTGGACTTCGACGCCGATCAGCGCGCCTACTTCGGGCAGTCGGTCGGCGTGCGCATGCCCGACGGGCGCGTGTGGAACCCCCTCGGCAAGGTGCGCAACCGATTCGATGTGGGCGGCTCGGAGGAGTCGTTGCAGACCTTCTGGCTGACGCTGCACGGGCGGGCCCGGACGTCCGCCGCCTGAGAGCCTGCTCCCTCCGAGGCCGTCGGTCGTCGGCCGGCGCGTCCGCCTCTCCGGCGACGTCCGCCACGTCGGGTCACACCGCATCCGCGTCCGCCGGTGCGTCCCACACCGCCACGCAGGGAAGTGCCGGGACGGGAACGGGAACGGCGACCGGCTCCGGGCAGGGCGGCGGCACGGCCGCACCGCACTTCCCCGTGCCGGTCGACGTCGGTGGCGCCACCCAGGTCATCACGGTCGAGGCCCGCGGTTCGTATGCCACCGTGACCGCCTGGGCCAAGGGATCCGCCGGCTGGAAGGAGCAGTTCGCCACGACTGCCGGGCGCGTCGGATCGAACGGTGTGGTGGACGGGGCGACGCGGCGGCAGGGGACCTACACCACCCCCTCCGGGACGTACACGATCACCGAGGGGTTCCGGCGTGGGGGCGAGCGGGACGAGCATGCCGTACCACGTCGTCAACGACACCGACTGGTGGGTGGAGGACCCCGAGTCCGCGTACTACAACTCGATGCACGGCGAGGCGGGCGCCGACTTCCCGCTCACCGAGGCCGGCGACCGCGGCAGCGAGCACCTCGTCAACTACCCCACCCAGTACGCGAAGGCACTCGTCATCAACTTCAACCGGTGGCCCGCCACGCCCGGCCGTGGTGCCGGGATCTTCCTGCACGTCAACGGTTCCGGGGCCACGGCCGGCTGTGTGTCCGTGCCGAGGGCCACCATGGACCGGATCATGGGCTGGATCAGCCTGGGCGCTCATCCGCGTATCGCCATCGGCTGAGCCGCTGTGGCCGCGCGCCGCGGCCACAGCGGAGGGGCGCCCTTCCGGGCGCCCCTCGGTGACGTCGGCGGCAAGGAGGGTTACGGCAGCGCCAGCATCCGCTCCAGCGCCAGCTTCGCGGACGCCTCCGTCTCCTTGTCGACCTCGATGCGGTTGACCAGGTTGCCCTCGGCCAGGGACTCCAGCGCCCACACCAGGTGCGGCAGGTCGATACGGTTCATGGTCGAGCAGAAGCACACCGTGCGGTCGAGGAAGACGATCTCCTTGCCCTCCGGAGCGAAACGGTTCGCCAGCCGCCGTACGAGGTTCAGCTCCGTGCCGATGGCCCACTTGGAGCCCGCCGGCGCCTCCTGAAGCGTCTTGATGATGTACTCCGTCGAGCCCACGTAGTCGGCCGCGGTCACGACCTCGTGCGTGCACTCGGGGTGGACCAGCACGTTGACGCCGGGGATCCGCTCGCGCACCTCGTTCACCGAGTCGAGGCTGAAGCGGCCGTGCACCGAGCAGTGCCCCCGCCACAGGATCATCTTCGCGGCGCGCAGCTCGTCGGCCGTCAGCCCGCCGTTCGGCTTGTGCGGGTTGTAGACGACACAGTCGTCGAGCGACATGCCCATGTCCCGCACCGCCGTGTTGCGGCCCAGGTGCTGGTCCGGCAGGAAGAGGACCTTCTCGCCCTGCTGGAAGGCCCACTCCAGGGCCCGCTTCGCGTTCGAGGAGGTGCAGATGGTGCCGCCGTGCTCGCCGGTGAACGCCTTGATGTCGGCGGAGGAGTTCATGTACGAGACCGGCACGACCTGCTCGGCCACCCCCGCCTCGGTCAGCACGTCCCAGCACTCGGCGACCTGCTCGGCCGTGGCCATGTCGGCCATCGAGCACCCCGCCGCCAGGTCCGGCAGGACCACCTTCTGCTGGTCGTTCGTCAGGATGTCCGCCGACTCCGCCATGAAGTGCACACCGCAGAACACGATGTACTCGGCCTCGGGCCGCGCCGCCGCGTCCCGCGCCAGCTTGAAGGAGTCGCCCGTGACGTCCGCGAACTGGATGACCTCGTCGCGCTGGTAGTGGTGGCCCAGCACGAAGACCTTGTCGCCGAGCTTCTCCTTGGCCGCGCGGGCCCGTTCGACCAGGTCCGGGTCGGAGGGGGACGGCAGGTCGCCGGGACACTCGACGCCCCGCTCGCTCCTCGGGTCGGCATCGCGGCCGAGCAGCAGCAGGGCGAGGGGCGTCGGCTGTACGTCGAGCTCCTGGGTCTGGGCGGTGGTCACGACACGCACCCTTTCTGTTCTGCGGTCCGCCGGCCCGGGAGCGGGCCGGCGAGACATGCGGTACACGCCTTTTCGTCGAATTGACGCTATCTATCATAACCGGTTCACGTCACGTTGACGATGGCCATAACGTCGATGTGACGTGAATCCCGGCACGCCCCGCCCGGCGTCACGGCGGCGCGCCCTGGGCTTCCCTGCAGGCTGGTGTCCCCGTTCCGTCGCGTGTGCGAGCATGAGTGGAGGGAAAGACAGAAGAATCGTGCCCGGCCCGGAATGAATCCGCGGCCACGCGGGTTGCATTCGTCGGCAAGCAGTCTCCGTACGACCCGGGAGAGATGTAGATGTCCGTACAGGACGAGACCACCACCGTCACCGACGGCATCATCCTGACCGACGCCGCCGCGGCCAAGGTCAAGGCCCTGCTCGACCAGGAAGGCCGTGACGACCTGGCGCTGCGCGTCGCGGTCCAGCCCGGTGGCTGCTCCGGCCTTCGCTACCAGCTGTTCTTCGACGAGCGGTCCCTCGACGGCGACGTGGAGAAGGACTTCGGCGGGGTCAAGGTCGTCACCGACCGCATGAGCGCCCCGTACCTGGGCGGCGCCACCGTCGACTTCGTCGACACCATCGAGAAGCAGGGCTTCACGATCGACAACCCGAACGCGACGGGCTCCTGCGCCTGCGGCGACTCCTTCAGCTGAGCACGCTCCATCGGCAGGTGCGAAGGCGGCGCCCCCCGACTGTCGGGGGGCGCCGCCTTCACAGGTCCGCGTCCGTGGAGCGCGCCTACCGCGCCAGCGGGGGCCCCGCCCCCTCGGAGGGCAGCGTGCCGGCCGTCCCCCGCGCGATCGTCCCGCCGTCCGAGCCCACCACCTCGCGGCCGCCCAGCGGCGCCTTCAGGTGCAGCGTCTCGTGGTAGAGCTTGGCGATCATGATGCAGACCACCTTGCCCGGCCAGGGCGTCTCGGTCACGGTCACCGTCACCCGGCCGGGGCTCTCGCTCACGGACGCCGTGTAGTCGGCGCACACCCCGCCCTCGTAGGCGATGGTGAGGTCCCTGCCGTCGGCGGTGTAACCCATCACCTTCACATCGCGCTTCGTCGGCGCCGACGGGCGGCCCGGTCCGCCCGTCCGCGGGGCCGGCGTTCCGCTCGGCTGCCCGGGCGGCTGCGGCGCGGTCAGATACTGCGGGTCCACCGCCGGATACGTCACCGTGACCGTGTCCCGGGACCCCGCCGGCCGCACCTCGAACAGCCATGACGGCACCAGCACCGCCCGTGCGTCCACGGAGTGCCGCGCGAGCCCGAACACCGCGCCCAGCACGGGCGTCGAGGCGCGCTCCGGCGCCGCGGTGGACGCCCCGCACGGTGCCTCGTCCCGGTCCTTGAGCGGTACGGGGCTCGCGCAGCCCCCGATGCCCTTGCGGCCGTACGACGGGGGCGCGCCGTTCATCAGGTCCAGCGTCCGCTTCGCGTCGACGACCGGGTAGACGGCGCCCTTCACCGGCGCCTTCAGGTTCCCGCTGCCGCCGACGATCCGGCCGTCCGCGGCCACCTGGACACCGGTCGACCAGCCGTGCGTGGGCAGCCCGCCGATCGTCGGGTCGGCGTTGACCACCCGCAGGGAGCCCATCACCTGGCGGGCGTCGAGTGCGGCGCCGTCCTGGCCCACCGCCTTCAGCACCGGCGCGGCCGCCTTCTTCGCGGCGGCCTCGCTCACGGGGTGGACGAGGTCCTGGCGGACAGCGCACGGCTTGACTTTCGTGCAGCGGTTGTCGGACCCGTACGGGTACCGGCTGAACGTCCAGGTCCCCGGCGCCTGCCGGTTCACCCGCAGCACGGGCTCGGAGCCGTCCTTGGTCACCCCGACCGTCCAGGTCCCGCCGACCGGCTTCGGGGTGCCGCTCACGTCCAGTGCCCGGGCGAGCCGGGCCACCTCGTCGCGCGTCACCTCGCCCGTCGCCCGGTACACCGGCGCCGATGCCGGGCCGTCGGGGAGCGCGCCCGTGGCGCGGTACGTCGTGCCGTACGGGTCGGGCTCGCCCACCGCGATGCCGGCCCCGTCGCCGGCCCCGCCGCCCGTGGTATAGCCGTCGAGGGCAAGCGCCGGGGGAGTGCCGTCACCGCCCGGCGTCGAGGACCCGCCCCCGCCGCCGGACGTGGTCGCGGCGAGATACGCCCCGCCGCCCGCGACGAGCAGGACCGCCGCCGCCACCGAGGCGACGATCACCGGGGAACGCCGCCGGAGCGGCACGGTCCCGCCCGCGTCCTCGGTGACCTCGCCGGCGTCACGCGCGTCGTCGGGTCGCTCGGTGTTCACCGCATCGCTCCTTCGGATCCGCTGCTGTCCCAGGAGACCGCCGTGACCGGAAGGGACACGGAAGGCCGTACGCCGCCTCCTTCGTACGGGGGACAGCGATGGGACGTACCGGGGGAGCGCACGGTTCCCCCGGGCGGGGCGCACGGTCCCGGGGGCGCCTGCTCAGTCCCCGTACTCGGACATGGCGTCCAGGAGGCGGGCCGAGGCGGCCGGCACCGAGACCCCGTGGATCAGGGACGGGGGAACGGGCCGGGACGCGGCCCTCTCCGGGGCGGCCCAGTGCGGGACCATGCGGGCGCAGTCACCGCGCAGCGACGCCAGGTCTCCTTCCTCGAACGGGGCGGTGCCATGGACCTTGAGCTTCGTCATGACGAAACCGTAGGCAGCTCCGGGCCCACGAAGAAAGCTCTACTATCGGGTAGTTTTGCCTGCTTCAGGGGCGGGGGCGAACCGGGTAGCGTGAACTGTCAATCCCCCTCCTCCACAGGAGCGTGTCCTCGCCGTGCGTATCGCAGTCACCGGCTCCATCGCCACCGACCACCTCATGACGTTCCCCGGCCGCTTCGCCGACCAGTTCGTCGCGGACCAACTGCACACGGTCTCGCTCTCCTTCCTGGTCGACCGCCTCGACGTCCGCCGCGGCGGGGTGGGCGCCAACATCGCCTTCGGCATGGGGCAGCTCGGCAGCTGCCCGATCCTGGTCGGCGCGGCCGGCTCGGACTTCGACGAGTACCGGGCGTGGCTGGACCGGCACGGAGTGGACACGGAGTCCGTGCGTATCTCCGAGACCCAGCACACGGCCCGTTTCGTCTGCACCACCGACGCCGATCACAATCAGATCGGCTCCTTCTACACCGGCGCGATGAGCGAGGCCCGGCTCATCGAGCTGAAGACGGTCGCCGACCGGGTGGGCGGCCTCGACCTGGTGCTGATCGGCGCGGACGACCCGGAGGCGATGCTGCGCCACACCGAGGAGTGCCGCACGCGGTCCATCCCGTTCGCCGCCGACTTCTCGCAGCAGATCGCGCGCATGAGCGGCGACGAGGTGCGGATACTGCTGGACGGGGCGACCTACCTCTTCTCCAACGAGTACGAGAAGGGGCTCATCGAGACCAAGACCGGCTGGTCGGACGGCGAGATCCTGGCCCGGGTGGGCCATCGGGTGACGACGCTCGGCGCCCGCGGCGTGCGCGTCGAGCAGTCCGGCCGGGAGCCGATCGAGGTCGGCGTGCCCGACGAGACGGCGAAGGTCGACCCGACGGGTGTCGGCGACGCCTTCCGCGCGGGCTTCCTGTCGGGCCTGGCCTGGGGCGTCTCGCTGGAGCGCGCGGCCCAGATCGGCTGCATGCTCGCGACGCTGGTCATCGAGACGGTGGGCACCCAGGAGTACCAGCTGCGCCGCGCCCACTTCATGGAGCGCTTCACCAAGGCGTACGGCGACGACGCCGCCATGGAGGTCAAGGAACACCTGGTCTGACACCGGGCGCGGGCGGCCCCTCTAGGGGGCGTTTCGGAAGTCCCGCACAGCACCCGCGGCGCCCGGCACGCTCCCCCAGGCTCTTCGAGCAGGGGGCACCCGCACTCGCCGCACCGGCCGAAACCCCGAGTACGTCCAGTACGAGGGCTTTCGTCCGGCACGCCGAGAGCACGCACCGGACACCGCGGGCACCGCACAGGACTTTCGAAACACCCCCTAGGAGAGCCGGCGGACCAGGTAGGCGCGGCCCCCTTCCGCCGGCTCCTCGCCCACGTACTCCTGCCCCCGCATCTCGCACCACGCCGGGATGTCCAGCCGTGCCGCCTCGTCGTCGGCCAGGACGCGGACCGTCCCGCCCACCGGGACCTCCCCGATGACCTTCGCCAGCTCGATCACCGGGATCGGGCAGCGCTTGCCGAGGGCGTCGACGACGAGGACACCCTCGCCCGCGGCCGTGCGGGGAGAGGGCGCGCCGAGCTTCTCGCGCACCGCCGCCACCGCGCCCGGCAGCGCCGAGAGGAAGCGGTCGATCTCCTCCGCGGGCGTGCCCGGCGGCAGAGATACCCGGACGTTGCCCTCGCTGAGCACCCCCATCGCCTTCAGTACATGGCTCGGTGTCAGTGTGCTGCTCGTGCACGACGACCCGGAGGAGACGGAGAAGCCCGATCTGTCCAGCTCGTGCAGCAATGTCTCCCCGTCGACATAGAGACAGGAGAAGGTGACGATCCCGGGCAGCCTGCGGTCCGGATCGCCCACCACCTCCACATCCGGTACGAGATCCGGCACGCGCTCCCGGATCCGCTCCGTCAGCTCCCGCAGCCGTACCGCCTCCTCGGTCGCCTCCGCCCGCACCGCCCGCAGGGACGCGACGGCCGCCACCACGGCCGGGATGTTCTCGAAGCCGGCCGCCCGCCCCGACTCCCGCTCGTCCGCGGGCCCTTGAAGGGCGAACCGCACCCCTTTGCGCACCGCGAGAAGTCCGACACCAGGTGGTCCACCCCATTTGTGCGCACTGGCCGTGAGCACTGACCAGTCGCCCTCCACCGGGCCCCAGCCCACCGACTGCGCCGCGTCCACCAGCAGCGGCACACCGGCCTCCCGGCACACGGCGGCCACCTCGGCGACCGGCTGCACCGTCCCCACCTCGTGGTTGGCCGACTGCAGACATGCCAGTGCGGTGTCCGGGCGCAGTGCGGCCCGGTACGCCTCGGGGGTGACGGCGCCCGTGCGGGAGACCGGCACCCGGGTCACCGTTCCGCCGGCCGACTCGAAGACCTCAGCCGAATGGAGCACGGAGGAGTGCTCGACCGCGGACACGATCAGGTGACGTCCGCTCCTGCGGCGGCCCGTCAGGGCCCCCTCGACACCGGTGTGCACCGCCCGGGTTCCGGACGGGGTGAAGACCAGCTCGTCCGGGCGGCAGCCCACCGCCTCGGCGCCCGCCTCGCGCGCGGCGTCCAGCAGCAGCCGGGCCCGCCGCCCCTCGCGGTACAGCCGGGAGGGATCGGCCCACCCCTCGTCGAGCGAGGCCAGCAGGGCCTGCCGGGCGACGGGGTGGAGGGGGGCGGCGGAGGCGGCGTCGAAGTAGGACACACCGCAACGCTAACGCGCGCGAACGGCCCGGCCCGGCACGGGATCCGAAGGTCCCGTCAGATGGCCGCCAGGGCCGGTACTTCGGGGGTCCGAGGGCCGTCCTGGGGTGGTCCCCCGGACGGCGCGGTCGCCCCTTCGGGGTGTCGGGCGGCGCGTTGGGCACCCTCCCCGCGCGACCCAAAATGGCGTCCAGTAGGGTTTGGTCCGCATAAACATCAAACCCCTGCCCGACGCAGGGCGGCGACCGACCAGCAAAAAGGCCGCAGCCGGGCGCGCGGGCGAGACTCTCGGGAAGGCGCTACGTGAGTCCCAACGGCTCCGACCGCTCGCTGCGGCGCCCGATGCGGCGGAAGCTGCTGCAGGCACTGACCGCGGGCCTGGTCCTGGCGACCGCCACCGGTTGCACATACAAGGACTTCCCCCGCCTTGGTATGCCCACCCCGGTCACGGAGGAGGCTCCTCGGATCCTCTCCCTGTGGCAGGGGTCCTGGGCGGCCGCGCTCGCCGTCGGCTGCCTTGTCTGGGGCCTGATCCTGTGGAGCGCATTCTTCCACCGGCGCAGCCGCACCAAGGTCGAGGTTCCTCGGCAGACCCGCTACAACATGCCGATCGAGGCGTTGTACACGGTTGTCCCCCTCCTCATCATCTCGGTCCTCTTCTACTTCACCGCCCGTGACGAGTCGAAGCTCCTCGACATGTCCAAGAAGCCCGACGTCACCATCAACGTCGTCGGCTTCCAGTGGAGCTGGGGCTTCAACTACATCTCCCCCGTCGACGGTGTGTCCGGCGACGCGAAGACCGACGCGAACCTGGCCGCCATTCCGGACCGGTTCAAGACGGAGTTCCCGGCGAACGCCGGCGGTGTCTACGACATCGGCACGCCCGCCACACGCAACCCGCAGACGGGCAACCCCGGTCCCACCCTGTGGCTCCCCAAGGGCAAGACCGTCCGCTTCGTCCTCACCTCGCGTGACGTCATCCACTCCTTCTGGGTGGTGCCGTTCCTGATGAAGCGCGACGTCATCCCCGGCCACACCAACGCGTTCCAGGTCGTCCCCAGCAAGGAGGGGACCTACCTGGGCAAGTGCGCCGAGCTCTGCGGCGTCGACCACTCCCGCATGCTGTTCAACGTGAAGATCGTCTCGCCCGAGCGTTACGAGCAGCATCTGAAGGACCTGGCCAAGAAGGGGCAGACCGGTTACATCCCCGCCGGCATCGCGCAGACGGGCTACGAGAAGAACCGGGAGGCGAACGAACTGTGAGCATCCTCAATGAACCCCAGGGTGCCGCCGCGGCCGCGGGCTCGTACGAGAGCGAGTCGCCGGTCAGGCGCAAGCGTCCCGGCAGCACCGTCGTCAAGTGGCTGACCACCACCGACCACAAGACGATCGGCACGCTGTATCTGGCCACGTCGTTCGCGTTCTTCTGCCTCGGTGGCGTCATGGCGCTGCTGATGCGTGCGGAACTCGCCCGGCCGGGTCTGCAGCTGATGTCGAACGAGCAGTTCAACCAGGCGTTCACGATGCACGGCACGGTCATGCTGCTGATGTTCGCGACGCCGCTGTTCGCCGGTTTCACGAACTGGATCATGCCGCTGCAGATCGGCGCGCCCGACGTGGCGTTCCCGCGGCTGAACATGTTCGCCTACTGGCTCTACCTGCTCGGCTCGCTCGTCGCGGTCGGCGGTTTCCTCACCCCTGAGGGCGCGGCCGACTTCGGGTGGTTCGCGTATGCACCCCTGTCGGACGCGATCCACTCGCCGGGTATCGGCGGCGACATGTGGATCATGGGCCTGGCCCTCTCCGGCTTCGGCACGATCCTCGGCTCGGTCAACTTCATCACCACGATCATCTGCATGCGGGCCCCCGGCATGACCATGTTCCGCCTGCCGATCTTCGTGTGGAACGTGCTGCTGACCGCAGTGCTGGCCCTGATCGTGTTCCCGGTCCTCGCCGCGGCGCTGTTCGCCCTGGAGGCGGACCGCAAGTTCGGCGCCCACGTGTTCGACGCGACCAACGGCGGTGCCCTGCTGTGGCAGCACCTCTTCTGGTTCTTCGGCCACCCCGAGGTGTACATCATCGCGCTGCCGTTCTTCGGCATCATCTCCGAGGTCATCCCGGTCTTCAGCCGTAAGCCGATGTTCGGCTACACGGGCCTGATCGGTGCCACGATCGCCATCGCCGGACTGTCGGTGACGGTGTGGGCGCACCACATGTACGTCACCGGTGGCGTCCTGCTCCCGTTCTTCTCCTTCATGACGTTCCTCATCGCCGTACCCACCGGCGTGAAGTTCTTCAACTGGATCGGAACGATGTGGAAGGGCTCGCTGTCCTTCGAGACCCCGATGCTGTGGGCGACCGGCTTCCTGATCACCTTCACGTTCGGTGGTCTGACCGGGGTGATCCTGGCCGCGCCGCCGATGGACTTCCACATCTCGGACTCGTACTTCGTGGTGGCGCACTTCCACTACGTGGTCTTCGGCACGGTCGTGTTCGCGATGTTCGCCGGCTTCCACTTCTGGTGGCCGAAGTTCACCGGCAAGATGCTCGACGAGCGCCTGGGTAAGTTGACCTTCTGGACGCTGTTCGTCGGTTTCCACGGCACCTTCCTGGTCCAGCACTGGCTGGGCGTGGAGGGCATGCCGCGGCGTTACGCGGACTACCTCGCAGCCGACGGCTTCACCGCCCTGAACACGACCTCGACGATCTTCTCGTTCGTGCTCGGCCTGTCGGTCCTGCCGTTCTTCTACAACGTCTGGAAGACGGCCAAGTACGGCAAGCGCGTCGAGGTCGACGACCCCTGGGGCTACGGCCGGTCGCTCGAATGGGCCACTGCCTGCCCGCCGCCGCGGCACAACTTCATCACGCTGCCGCGGATCCGCTCCGAATCGCCCGCCTTCGACCTGCACCACCCGGAGATCACCGCGCTCGAGCAGCTCGAGTACATGGGTGCCGGTGCCGGCAGCAAGGCCGTCGCTGGTGGCAAGGAGGCCGGCAAGTGAAGATCCAGGGCAAGATGTTCCTCTGGCTGGCTCTCTTCTTCCTCATCATGGCCATCGTCTACGGCGTGTGGGCGAAGGAGCCGGCCGGTACCACCGCGCTCTCCCTGTCCTTCGGCCTGAGCATGATGGTCGGCTACTACCTGGCCTTCACGGCCCGGCGGGTCGACGCGGGCGCCCAGGACAACAAGGAGGCCGATGTCGCGGACGACGCCGGTGAGCTCGGCTTCTTCAGCCCGCACAGCTGGCAGCCGCTCGCCCTCGGCCTCGGCGGCGCGCTCGCCTTCCTGGGCGTCGCGATCGGCTGGTGGCTGATGTACTTCGCGGCCCCGTTCATCCTGGTGGGCCTGTGGGGCTGGGTCTTCGAGTACTACCACGGCGAGAACCGCACCCAGTAGCACCCGGCAGACCCGCGCCCGGCGCATGAGAGAGCCCGGATACTCCGTCAGGAGCGTCCGGGCTCCCTCTTTTGCTCCCTCTTCTTTCCCTCGTACGGGTCACTCGGCGCGCCGTGCTTGACGGACGTTCTTAGCGTGATCTCATGAGCCACTCACCGCGAAACCGCACGGTCGTCGGCTGCACCCTGCTGGTGATCGCCTTCGGCGTGGGCCTCGGCGCCTGCACGTCCGACGGCGACCCGCTCTCGGCGAAGCCGTACGACGCGGCGGGGCAGATCAGCTACAACGTCGGTACGAAGAAGAAGGCCGACCCCGGCAAACCAGTGGAGATCACCGTCTCCGACTCGAACGCGCGCATCACGGATGTCACGGCCACCGACAGCCGGGGACGCCATGTGGCCGGGGAACTCTCCGCCGACGGCAGCCGCTGGCACAGCACCGCACCGCTGGCCGCCGGTACCCACTACACGGTCCGGGTGAGCACGGAGGACGAGGACGGAGCCCCCGGCCGCAAGGTCATCGACTTCGACACCAGCACCCCCACGACCAAGAAGGTGCTGAACGTCACGTTCGGCCCGAAGCCGGGCACGTACGGCGTCGGTCAGCCCGTCACCGCCGAACTGAGCGCCCCCGTGAAGGACAGGGCCTCCCGGGCGGCCGTGGAGGGCGCCCTCAGGGTGGACTCCGTGCCCGCGGTCCAGGGCTCCTGGTACTGGGTGGACGACAAGACGCTGCACTACCGCCCCAAGGAATACTGGCCCGCCCACGCCACCATCACGGTCCGCAGCAACCTCGCGGGAGTGAAGATCGGCGACCGCCTCTGGGGCGGCGAGACAAAGCCGCTGAAGCTCACCACGGGGGACCGGATCGTCGCCCTGACGGACGCGGCCGCGCACCGGATGACGGTCTACAGGGACGGCGAGGTGATCAAGGAGATCCCCGTCACCACCGGCAGGGCCGGCTACGACACCCGCAACGGGATCAAGGTCGTGCTCTCCAAGGAGAACCCCGTACGGATGCGCGGGACCACCATCGGCATCTCGGAGAACTCGTCGGACTCGTTCGACCTGCTGGTCTACTGGGCGACCCGGGTGACCTGGAGCGGTGAGTACGTGCACGCCGCGCCCTGGTCCGTCGACTTCCAGGGGTACTCCAACGTCAGCCACGGATGCACCGGGATGAGCAACCAGTACGCCCAGTGGTTCTACAACACCGTACGGGTCGGCGACATAGTCCAGGTCGTCAACTCCAAGGGCCAGCAGATGGCCCCGTTCGGCAACGGCTTCGGCGACTGGAACCTCGACTGGAACAAGTGGCGCAAGGGCAGTGCCCTGACCGCAGGGGTCTCCCCGGCCGCCGCCGCGGACCGAGCGAGGCTGCGCCCGGAGACGGCCTGAGCCCACGCTCCCGCGCGGCCGGAACCCCGTCCGGCCGCGCCGTACGGCCGCACAGCGCGGCGAACGGGCCCGCAGGCACCTTCCCGCCGGGACCGTCCCTCAGGCCCTCACAAGGGCCTTGCGGCGCAGCAGAGCGGCCAGAGCGGAGGCGAACTCCACCGGTTCCACCGGCAGCGCCACGGCCGTGTCGGCGCGGCTCCAGGTCGCCAGCCACGCGTCCTGCGGCCGTGCGATCAGCAGCAGCACCGGCGGGCACTGGAAGACCTCGTCCTTGATCTGCCGGCAGACGCCCATGCCGCCCATCGGCACGGCCTCGCCGTCGAGCACGCACACGTCGATGCCGCCCTTGTCCAGCTCCCTGATGACGGCTCCAGGCGTGGCGCACTCCACGAACTCGACCACGGGCACGTCCGGGGCCGGCCTGCGCCCGGCAGCGAGCCGGACCTGTTCGCGGGTGTTGGCGTCGTCGCTGTAGACCAGCACCGTGGCGGTCGGCTGCATGATTCCTCCGGGACGTCGGCGTCATACGGAACGGGCCGTTGCGCCGGATGCTACTCCCTTGCACACGTGGTCAACAGCTGTTCGGACGAGGCTTCGATGGGCCATCCGGGCAGTCCACACGGTGGGGACACCCCGAACGGCACCCCCCGGAGTGAGGGCGAGATAAGCGCCCGACATAATGTCGGTCGTGGCGACAGCAACGACAGTAGACACCGGGCACGCGCACCCGTCGGTCAACCGACCGAACCTCACCAGCGTCGGAACCATCATTTGGCTGAGCTCCGAGCTGATGTTCTTCGCGGCCCTCTTCGCGATGTACTTCACCCTTCGATCGGTGACCGGGCCGGACCACTGGAAGGAGATGGCCAACCATCTCAACTTCCCGTTCTCGGCCACCAACACCACCATCCTGGTGCTCTCCTCCCTGACCTGCCAGCTCGGTGTGTTCGCCGCCGAGCGCGGTGACGTGAAGAAGCTCCGGGGCTGGTTCATCGTCACCTTCATCATGGGTGCGATCTTCATCGGCGGTCAGGTCTTCGAGTACACGAGCCTGGTCAAGGAGGAGGGCCTCTCGCTCTCCTCCGACCCCTACGGCTCGGTCTTCTACCTGACCACCGGCTTCCACGGCCTGCACGTGACGGGCGGCCTCGTGGCCTTCCTCCTGGTCCTGGGCCGCACCTACGCGGCGCGCAGGTTCACTCACGAGCAGGCGACCGCCGCCATCGTCGTGTCCTACTACTGGCACTTCGTCGATGTCGTCTGGATCGGCCTCTTCGCCACGATCTACATGATCAAGTAGACGGCCGCTGGCCGCGGCGGACGGTCACCCGATCCGGGAGAACCGATCGCCCGCGACGAACCGGTCCCAATTCCAGAAGCACCGACGCAGAAGATCCTGACACCGGGGTAATCCGTGAAAAAGCTCTCCGCACGACGACGCCATCCGATGGCGGCGCTCGTCGTCCTACTCATCGCGCTGACGCTCTCCGGGGGGCTCTACGCCGCGTTCGCGCCCGCGGACAAGGCGCAGGCCGATGACAGCGCCCAGTCCCTCGCCATCGAGGAGGGCAAGAAGCTCTACTCGGTGGGCTGCGCCAGTTGCCACGGCACCGGCGGTCAGGGCAGCTCCGACGGCCCGAGTCTGGTCGGCGTCGGCGCGGCGGCCGTCGACTTCCAGGTCGGCACCGGCCGCATGCCGGCCGCGACCTCGCAGGGCGCCCAGGTCCCGAAGAAGAAGAACATCTACACCCAGGCCCAGATCGACCAGCTCGCGGCGTACGTCGCCTCCCTCGGCGCCGGCCCGGCCGTCCCGTCGAAGAACGACTACAGCCCCGAGGGTGCCGACATCGCCAAGGGCGGTGAGCTCTTCCGGACCAACTGCGCGCAGTGCCACAACTTCACCGGCAAGGGCGGGGCGCTGACGCACGGCAAGTTCGCACCGAACCTCGAGGGCGTCGACCCGAAGCACATCTACGAGGCCATGCAGACCGGCCCGCAGAACATGCCGTCCTTCCCCGACACCACGATGTCCCAGCAGAACAAGAAGGACATCATCGCGTACCTGAACGCGGTCAACGGTGACCAGACGGAGAACCCGGGCGGCCTCGAGCTGGGCGGTCTCGGTCCGGTCTCCGAGGGCCTGTTCGCCTGGATCTTCGGACTG
This sequence comes from Streptomyces caeni, assembly GCF_042678285.1. Lineage (NCBI taxonomy): Bacteria > Bacillati > Actinomycetota > Actinomycetes > Kitasatosporales > Streptomycetaceae > Streptomyces > Streptomyces caeni. The sequence continues at coordinate 49,289 of NZ_JBHUDX010000024.1, read as the reverse complement.
GGCGCCCTGATCGCGGTCGCCGTCTGGGTCGCCGCTCGGACCGCAAAGGCCAAGAAGTCATGAGTAGCCAAGACATTCCAGAAGAGAACCTGCCCGCTGAGCAGGACACCGCACCCGGTGCCGTGACGGTGGCGGACGAGGAGAACCCGTTCGCCGACCCGGGCCTGCCGCCCCACGAGCACCGCGTCCAGGACATCGACGCGCGCGCCGCCAAGCGCTCCGAGCGCACGGTCGCCCTGCTGTTCACCGTGTCGATGCTGGCCACCCTCGGCTTCATCGCCTCGTACGTCACGATCCCCGGTGACAAATCGATCTACGTCTTCCCGATCGGGCACATCAGCGCGATGAACTTCGCGCTGGGCCTGACGCTGGGCGTGGCGCTGTTCGCCATCGGCGCGGGCGCCGTCCACTGGGCCCGCACCCTGATGTCCGATGTGGAGATCGCCGACGAGCGTCACCCGATCGAGGCGTCGCCCGAGGTCAAGTCGAAGGTCATGACCGACTTCCGGCAGGGCGCCAAGGAGTCCCAGCTCGGCCGGCGCAAGCTGATCCGCAACACGATGCTCGGCGCGGTCGCCCTGGTGCCGCTCTCCGGCCTCTTCCTGCTGCGCGACCTCGGTCCGTTGCCCGGGACGAAGCTGCGGCACACGGCGTGGCGCAAGGGCAGGCTCCTCGTCAACATGAACACCAACGAGCCGCTGCGTCCGTCCGACGTCGCGGTGGGCTCGCTGACCTTCGCCAAGCCCGAGGGCCTGGAGGAGACCGACGAGGACTTCCAGAAGGAGATCGCCAAGGCGGCCTTGATGATCGTCCGGCTGCAGCCGGGCAACATCAAGGACAAGAAGGAACTCGAGTGGTCCCACGAGGGCATCGTGGCGTACTCGAAGATCTGCACCCACGTCGGTTGCCCGATCTCCCTGTACGAGCAGCAGACGCACCACGCGCTCTGCCCGTGCCACCAGTCCACCTTCGACCTCTCCGACGGTGCCCGAGTCATCTTCGGCCCGGCCGGTCACGCCCTGCCGCAGCTGCGCATCGGCGTCAACGCGGACGGTTACCTCGAAGCGCTCGGCGACTTCGAGGAGCCCGTCGGTCCTTCCTTCTGGGAGCGCGGATGAGTACTACGACGACCAACGAGTCCCGCTCGCGCGGGAGGGCACCGGCCGGCGAGCGCGTCGCCGACTGGGCGGACGGCCGACTGGGGATCTACTCCCTGGCCAAGGCCAACATGCGCAAGATCTTCCCCGACCACTGGTCGTTCATGCTGGGCGAGATCTGCCTCTACAGCTTCATCATCATCATCCTCACGGGTGTGTATCTGACGCTGTTCTTCCACCCGTCGATGAACGAGGTGGAGTACCGCGGCAGCTACGTCCCGCTGCAGGGCCAGCTGATGAGCGAGGCGTTCAACTCGACGCTGCACATCAGCTTCGACGTCCGCGGCGGTCTGCTGATCCGGCAGATCCACCACTGGGCGGCGCTGGTCTTCCTCGCCGGCATGTTCGTGCACATGATGCGCGTGTTCTTCACGGGCGCGTTCCGCAAGCCGCGTGAGATCAACTGGCTGTTCGGCTTCCTGCTGTTCGTCCTGGGCATGTTCACCGGCTTCACCGGTTACTCGCTCCCGGACGACCTGCTCTCCGGCACCGGTGTCCGCTTCATGGAGGGCGCGATCCTGTCGGTGCCGATCGTCGGCACGTACCTGTCGTTCTTCCTCTTCGGCGGCGAGTTCCCGGGCGGCGACTTCGTGGCCCGCTTCTACTCGATCCACATCCTGCTGCTGCCGGGCATCATGCTCGGCCTGGTGGTCGGCCACCTGATCCTGGTCTTCTACCACAAGCACACGCAGTTCGCGGGTCCCGGAAAGACGAACAACAACGTCGTCGGCATGCCGCTGCTGCCGGTGTACATGGCGAAGGCCGGAGGCTTCTTCTTCCTGGTCTTCGGTGCCATCGCGATCGTCGCGGCGATCGCCCAGATCAACCCGATCTGGGCGATGGGCCCCTACCGTCCGGACCAGGTGTCCACGGGCGCCCAGCCGGACTGGTACATGGGCTTCTCCGAGGGCCTGATCCGTACGATGCCGGGCTGGGAGATCAACTTCGCGGGCCACACGCTCGTCCTGGGCGTCTTCATCCCCCTGGTGATCTTCCCGCTGATCCTGGTCGCGATCGCGGTCTACCCGTTCATCGAGTCGTGGGTCACCGGCGACAAGCGCGAGCACCACATCCTCGACCGCCCGCGCAACGCCCCGACGCGCACCGCCTTCGGCGCCGCCTGGATCGCCTGGTACTTCGTGCTGCTGGTCGGCGGTGGAAACGACCTCTGGGCCACGCACTTCCACCTGTCGATCAACGCGATCACCTGGTTCGTCCGCGTCTCGTTCTTCGTGATGCCGGTGCTCGTGTTCATCATCACCAAGCGGATCTGCCTCGGCCTCCAGCGCCGCGACCGCGACAAGGTGCTGCACGGCCGCGAGTCGGGCATCATCAAGCGGCTGCCGCACGGTGAGTTCATCGAGGTCCACGAGCCGCTCAGCCAGGAGCAGCTGCACACGCTCACGGCGCACGAGCAGTACAAGCCGGTCGAGATCGGCCCGACGGTCGACGAGAACGGCGTCGAGCGGAAGGTCAAGGGCTCTCAGAAGCTGCGCGCGAAGCTCAGCAACGCCTACTACGGGGAGGACAACCAGATCCCCAAGCCCACGGTCGAGGAGTACAAGGAGATCACGAGCGGCCACGGCCACCACTGATCGCTGCGCGCGCCACGCCACGGTCGAAGGGCCCCGTCCAGTGCATGGACGGGGCCCTTTGCCGTGCCCCGGGGTGGATAGGGTGGAGCTGTCCCCGAACGGGGGGACGAGGACCCGTCCGCGGCACGGCGGGGGTCCGGAGGAGAACCCAGTCCCCTTCGGGACATGACCCAGGAGCGGCTCATGAGCGCTGTGCACCCCGCTGGAGGCGACACCGCGGCGGGTCGTTCCTGGCCCCAGGTGCTGAACGGGCTCCTCGACGGCCGCGACCAGAGTGCGGACGACACGGCCTGGGCGATGGACCGGATCATGCGCGGCGAGGCGACGGACGCCCAGATCGCCGGGTTCGCGGTCGCCCTGCGGGCGAAGGGCGAGACGGTCGAGGAGATCACCGGACTCGTGCGCGCGATGTACGAGCACGCGAATGTGATCGAGGTGCCGGGACAAACGGTCGACATCGTCGGCACGGGCGGCGACGGCGCCAGGACCGTGAACATCTCCACGATGTCGTCGATCGTGGTCGCGGGCACGGGCGCGAAGGTCGTCAAGCACGGCAACCGTGCCGCGTCCTCCGCCTCCGGGGCCTCGGACGTGCTGGAGAAGCTCGGGGTCAATCTGGAGCTGACGCCGCAGCGGGTGGCGGAAGTGGCCGAGGAGGCGGGGATCACCTTCTGCTTCGCCGTGAAGTTCCACCCGGCGCTGCGGCACGTGGCCGCGGCACGCGGGCAGCTCGGCATCCGGACGGTGTTCAACTTCCTCGGTCCGCTGACGAACCCGGCCCGGGTGAGGACGCAGGCGATCGGCGTCGCCGATCCCAGAATGGCGCCGATCATGGCCGGGGTCTTCGCGGAGCGCGGGAACTCGTCCCTGGTCTTCCGGGGCGACGACGGCCTGGACGAGCTGACGACCACGTCGACGTCCCGGGTGTGGATCGTGCGCGACGGCAAGGTCACCGAGGAGTCCTTCGACCCCCGGGACGTCGGCATCGAGCTGGTCCCGGTGGAGGCGCTGAGGGGCGCCGACGCGTCGTACAACGCCGATGTCGCGCGGCGGCTGCTGGAGGGCGAGACGGGGCCGGTGCGCGATGCGGTGCTGCTGAACTCGGCGGCGGCCCTGGTGGCGCTGGAACCGGGGGAGGGCCCGCTCGCGGACCGGATCCGGGCGGGGATGGAGAAGGCGGCGGTGTCGATCGACTCCGGGGCGGCCAAGCGGGTCCTGGACCGGTGGGTGGCGGTCAGCAACGCGTAGCGCCTGCGGGGCCGGGGCTTCTCAGGGCCGCGGTCCCCCGGGGACGAGCGGGCGGCGGGGCCGAGCGGCCGCCTCGGGGACGATCGGCCCCGCCGCGCATCGCCCCCCGTGCTGCTGCCGCACTGCGGCGGGGAAGCCGCCGTCCGGGTGGTAAAAGGCCAGGTCAAGCGCGCGACGGAGACGCGGCCGGAGTACAGTGAACGCGTGGCGGTTCCCGCCGGTCACGCCCGCACCGGCCGGAACGCCCGTGGGAGACCCGCCGGTCGCAAGGAGCGAGGCATGATTCACTCAGCCGATATCCGCGAATGGCGCAATCAGGATGTGATCGACCCCAGGGGCCGCAAGATCGGGGCCCTGGAGGCCGTCTACGTGGACACCGCCACCGATGCGCCGGCCATGGCCACCGTCCGCACCGGACTGCCCACCCGCTACAAGCTCGTCTTCGTCCCCCTCGACGAGGCGACCCTGGGGCCGGGCTATGTGAAGGTGGCGCACCCCAGGGGGCTGGTGAGGAAGGCGCCGTCCATGGGTGTGGACGATGTCCTCCCGGTCGAGCGGGAGGCCGAGGTCTACCAGCACTACGACAAGCCCTACGAACCCGGAGCCGACCGGGGACGCCGCCTGGCGCGCCGCTGAACAGCGCGTCGGGCGCGGTACCGACGGAGGATGTGGTCGCTCATGGCGCTGTTCCTGTTCCTGATCATCGTGGCGATCGCGCTGGGTCTCGTGGGCGCGGTCGTCAAGGGGCTCTTCTACCTTCTGGTCATCGGCATCGTGGTCTTCGTGGCCGCTTTCGTGCTGCTCGGTGCGCGCTGGTCCCGCTCGCGCCGGCGCCCCGTGCGGTGAGACGGGCGTCCGGTGACCGTCCCGGTATCCGGACAGACATGGCGGTCGGACGGTCACGTCCCGTAGTGTCGCGGCCAGGTCATGAGCGACAGTCATTCGGCCCCGGCCGGCTGTCCGGCAACCCTCCGTCCGTGGCGGGGTGCCCCGGGTGAAGACCGGGCCGCAGGCAGCGAGGTCTGCGGCAAGCGCGGACCCCTCGCCTCACCAGGGGTCCTGGTCGTCCGAGGGAGCCTTTCCGTGAGCAAGCGAATGCGCTAGGGCCGCAGAGCCCCGCCTCCGCATCCTCCTTCTCACCCTTCTCCGTGCCGCCGACGCTGACGCGCGCCCTCCGGCGTGCCGCCCGGCACGGCGATCTCACCTGCCTCACGGGAGTGCGCCCATGCCATCGCCTCCGCCTGCAAGGCGCTCACCGAGGCCAGCTTCGACACCCTCGTCGCCCGCGAGCAGCACCTGATCCGCACGGTCCGCGAGGGTCTCGCCGAGGTCCCCGGGGCCAGGATCCTGTCCCTCTTCGGCGACGACGCGCCGCGGGTCGGGGTCATCTCCTTCGTCGTCGAGGGCTGGAACAGCTCCCGCTTCGCCGCCGCGCTCTCCGCCGAGTACGGCATCGGCGTCCGCGACGGCCTGTTCTGCGCCCACCCGCTGGTGCGCATCCTGGTCGGCGGCGATCCGCGGAGCAGGGATGCGTGCGGCACCCCCGGCGACCGGCCTCTCGACGCGATCCGCGTCAGCTTCGGCGCGGGCACCCCCGACGAGCACGTGGAGCGCTTCCTCCACGCGGTGGGACGGCTCGTCCGCGACGTCCGGTGCGGTTCGGCGGCGCCCCGAAGGGGCGCGGGGAACCGCACGACCGGCCTCCCCCAAGCTCTCGACTGCGTTCGAGCAGGGGGCACCCCCCTCGCACCGGCAGGTGGCGTAACGGACTTCCAGCGAAACACCCCCTAGTTGTCGAGGCCGATCGCGAACGCCGCCTCCAGGTCGTGCTGCGAGTACGTACGGAAGGCGACGTGGGTGTCCGTGGCCAGCACGCCCGGGATCTTGCTGATCCGGCCGGGGATGACGTCCGCCAGGTCGTCGTGGGCCTTGACCCGGACCATGGCGACGAGGTCGTACGTACCGGTGACGGAGAAGACCTCGCTGACGCAGTCCAGCGCGGCGATCGACTCGGCGATCTCGGGGATCCGGTCCACGCTGGTCTTGATGAGCACGATCGCGGTGATCACGGCTGGTGTTCTCCCTCGGGGGCCTGGGCTGGGGGTTTCACCCTACTCGTACGCCCGTAGCGCACCCAGGCGTAGACGAACCCCAGGGAGAAGCCCACCAGGTGGGCCAGGTACGCCACCCCGGGACCCTGCGTGGTACGGCCCGCCGCCATCCACTGCAGGGTCGCCCAGAAGGGCAGCACCACCCAGGCGGGAAAGCGCAGCGGCAGGAAGAGCAGGAACGGGAAGAGACTGGTCACCCGGGCCTTGGGGAACAGGAACAGAAAGGCGCCGAGGACCGCGGAGATCGCTCCGGACGCCCCCACCAGCGTCTGCGCCGACCCGGCGTTGGCGGCGGCGTAGCCCAGCAGCGCGAGATAGCCGCAGCCCGCGTAGAACAGGGCGAACTCCACATGGCCCATCCGCTCCTCGGCCATCGCCCCGAAGACGTAGAGGAAGAGCATGTTGCCCAGCAGATGTACCCAGCTTCCGTGCACGAACAGCGCCGTCGCGGGGGTGAGCGCGGTCCGCGGCGCCCCGCCGAACAGCTCGACCGGCACCACGCCCCAGCGGGCGAAATAGGCCCGCTGCGCGGCGGGCAGAGCGTCCCCGGACCCGTAGGCCGGGTTCAGCCCCGAGGCCGGCCCGAGCAGGAAGATCAGGCAGCACAGGGCGATCAGTCCGTAGGTCACCGGCGCCGACTGGCCCCGCAGCGCTCGGGCGGCCGCCCTGCTCCAGGTGCTGATCATGGAACAGAGCATGGCGTAACGGGACCGATCCGCACAGAGTGCCTCGCCGCGGGGTACGGGCGGGCGGCGAGTACCCGCCAGGCCGTAGGGTTACGAGCCACACGCTCCAGGGAAACTGGCGCATCACGGAGACTGGAAGAAGGAAGAGCAGCCACGATGACGGTTCCCCTGCCGACGGAGAAGACCCGCTGGCGCTGCACGCTCTGCGGCAACCTGACGCGGTTCGACGTGACCCGCTCGTCGAAGGTCGTCGAGTACGTGCACCTGGATCTGGCCGGAGAGCCGACGGTCGAGGAGCGCGAGGTGGTCAGTGAGACCATCGAGTCGGTGCGTTGCCGCTGGTGCAACGCCGTGGACCAGGTGGAGCTCGTGGACAGGCCGGGCGCCGGCTCCTGAGGGAGGCGGTCCCGCACAGGCATTGGGGTGACGGATGGTGGAGACCACGGGCGGGGAGCCGGCCGACGGCACCGCTGAGGTGCTCGACCGTCCGCTGCCCGAGGGTGTGCGCCGCCGGGTCGTGCAGATCGTGTCCGACGGATTCGGCGGCCTGACCCTCGGCGACCTGCCCCCGCAGCTGCGGCAGTACGCCCGGTTCGCCCCGAACCGCCGGGTCAAGTTCGCCGGCAACGCCATGGCGGCGGCCCTGGAGACGGGCGCGCTGTTCCGGCAGCGCATCGCGGAACGGCTCAGAGAGGCCCAGCCGGAGCTCGCCGGCGCCCTCGACTCCGGCTCACCGCCCCCGGCCGCGGACCCGCTCGACGTGGCGGCCGCGGCCTACGTACTGCGCCCCCCGGGCTGGGTGAAGCTGGTGACCGCCGCAGGCGAGGAGGCCCAGCGCGCGGACGCCGAGCGGGCCGACGAGGAGAGCCGGGCCGAGCTGGAGCGGCTGCGCGGGGAGCTGGCCGCCGCCCGCGACCGGACCCGCGCCGAGACCGAGCGGCTGCGTGGGGAGCTGGACTCGGTGCGCAAGGAGGCCGAATCGCTCCAGCGCAAGCTGCGTGCCGCCCTCAGTGACGTCAAGCGCGGCGAGGCCGCCCTGCGCAAGGTGCAGGGGGAGATCGAGGCCGTGCGCGCCGAGGGCCAGGCGCAGATGTCCGCGGCCGAGGGCGAGAACCGCCGGCTCAAGGCGCGCCTCGGCGAGGCGGAGGCGGCCCTGGAGGCCGCCCGCAGGGCGGCGCGTGAGGGGCGCAGCGTCGAGGACATGCGGGTACGGCTGCTGCTCGACACGGTGCTGGAGGCGGCACAGGGGCTGCGGCGGGAGCTTGCGCTGCCCCCGGTGTCGATGCGGCCGGCTCAGACCGTGGACGCGGTCGAACCGGGACGTATGACCCCCAAGGACATCGCCGCCCGCGCCTTGTCCGAGCACGATCCCGCGATCCTGGACCAGTTGCTCGCGCTGCCGCAGGCGCATCTGGTCGTCGACGGCTACAACGTGACCAAGACCGGCTATCCGCAGATGCCGCTGGAGAAGCAGCGGCTCAGGCTCCTCGGGCAGCTCTCTCAGCTCGCCGCGCAGACCGGCGCCGAGGTCACCTGCGTCTTCGACGGGGCCGAACTGGCCGCGCCCGTGCTGCTCGCGCCGCCGCGCGGGGTGCGGGTGCTGTTCTCCAAGCCGGGCGTCACCGCCGACGAGCTGATCCGGCAGTTGGTGCGCGCGGAGCCGCCGGGCCGGCCGGTCATCGTCGCTTCCACCGACCGCGAGGTGGCCGACGGGACCGCCAAGGCGGGCGCGCGCCCGGTCGCGTCCGCGATGCTGCTGAAGCGTCTGTCCCGCGGCTGACGGCGTCGGCTCCCCCGGGTGTGGCGTCGCCGAGCCTCGCACACCGGTACGCCCCATGCGTACCGAAAGAACCAAGCGCAACATCCGTCGGGGATGCCCGAATTGGCGGATCCTTCACGCAACGTAGGGTCAAGCTGACATCACCGCATGTGAGTTGAATGCAAAGAATGCACGTCGCGGCGGAGTTTTTTGCCGCGGGGATTTGAACTGATCACAAGAAGGTCACTAGGGTCTGGCCTCGAACCTCCGCTCGGGTGATCACTCATCGGGAGTGACGGCGGAGGGGCACCGCCCACCGGCGTGTCGGTAGGCGGCTGGAGGAAGAAGGAGCTCGCCTCCGTGGCGTCCCACCGTCGACCCAAGCAGCCGAACCGCGCACGTGTGACCGTGCTCACCAGTGTCGCCGCCGCCGCCGTGGCGCTCAGCGCCCAGGCCGCCAGCGCCGCCCCCAGCGCGAAGCCGAGCAAGGACGAGGTCAAGTCCAAGGTCGACAAGCTCTACGAAGAGGCGGAGAAGGCCACCGAGATGTACGACGGGGCCAAGGAGAAGCAGGAGAAGCTGGAGAAGCAGATCTCCACCCTGCAGGACAAGGTCGCCCGCGGTCAGGACGAGCTCAACCAGCTGCGCGACAGCATCGGCACGATGGCCAGCGCCCAGTACCGCACCGGCAGCATCGACCCCTCCGTGCAGCTCTTCCTCTCCTCGAACCCGGACGACTTCCTCGACAAGGCCTCCACGCTCGACCAGTTGAGCAGCCAGCAGGTCGAGGCGCTGAAGAAGATCCAGGAGAAGCAGCGCGAGCTGGCCCAGGAGCGCAAGGAAGCCTCCGACAAGCTCAAGGACCTCGCCGACACCCGCGCCGAACTCGGCAAGAAGAAGAAGGAAGTCCAGGGGAAGCTCGCCGAGGCGCAGAAGCTCCTCAACAGCCTGACCGCCGCAGAGCGCGCGGCCCTGGCCGCGCAGGACGCGCGCGCGAGCCGCGCCAGCGAGCGCAGCGTCCTCAGCGGCTCCAGCAGCGCCGCCTCCGGCCGGGCCGCCGCCGCGTTCTCCGCCGCGCAGAGCAAGATCGGCTCGCCCTATGTCTACGGCGCCTCCGGCCCCTCCTCGTTCGACTGCTCGGGCCTGACCTCCTGGGCCTACGCGCAGGCCGGCGTCTCCATACCGCGCACATCGCAGGCGCAGGCCAACGCCGGCACCCGCATCTACAGCGCCAGCGACCTCAAGGTCGGCGACCTGGTCCTCTTCTACGGCGATCTGCACCACGTGGGCCTGTACGCGGGCAACGGCCAGGTGCTGCACGCACCGCGCACCGGAACCGTCGTGCGCTATGAGTCGATCGGCAACATGCCCTTCCAGTTCGGCGTCCGCGTCTGACGTCCCCCCGCGGCTTCTCCGCCCGCCCGAACGGGCGAATTCCAGCGGCTCCCGCTGACCCCGCGTCCCGCCGATGACCTGCGTCAGCGGCGGGACATCGCGTTTCGGGGCGCGTCGGGGTTCTTTGGTCCCCGAGTGATCACCCGGCTACTGTCTGCCGCGTTCTTCCCCCGGCCGTGCGGCGGGGGTTCGTTCAGCGGAAGGGAGTGCGACCGGTCGTGGGGTCCCATCGCCGCCTTGCACCATCCGGCCTCGGCCGGGGCCATGGCGCCACAGCCGCAGTCCTGTCCGCCGCGGCCGCCGTCGCCGCGGCACTCGGCACCGTACCGGCGGACGCGGCCCCGTACGACGGCCCCCGGGCCGCGGTGGACCGGCTGTACCGGGAGGCCGAGCAGGCGACCGAGGCGTACAACACGGCCGAGGAGCACGCCCGTTCGCTGCGCCGCCAGGTCGGCCAGGCGCAGGATCGCATCGCCCGGGAGCAGGACCGCGTCGACACTCTCCGGGACGCGCTGGGGGCGCTCGCCGGGGTCCAGTACCGCTCCGGCGGCCTCGCCCCCACCCTCGCGCTGCTGTTCTCCGACGACCCGGACGAGTACCTCGACAAGGCGGCCGTGCTCGACCGGATCGGCGTCCGCCAGGCCCGGCAGCTCGGAAAACTCCGCTCGGCGCTGCGCGAGTTGGGACAGGAGCGGGCCGAGGTGGCCGACAAGCTCGCGGAACTGGACAAGAGCCGCAGGGCCGTGGCGCGGCACAAGAAGACCGTCGAGCGCAAACTCGCCAGGGCGCAGCGGTTGCTCGGCTCCCTCTCGCTGGCGGAGCGCGCAGCCTACGAGCGGGCGTCCCGCTCCGGCCGGCCGCTGCCAGGCCTCTCCGCCGTCGCCCCGGCGAGCGGCCGTGCCGCCGCGGCCGTCGCGGCGGCACGCTCCGCGCTCGGCCGCCCGTATGTGTGGGGTGCCAACGGGCCGGGCGGCTTCGACTGTTCGGGCCTGATGCAGTGGGCGTATGCGAGGGCGGGCGTCGGACTGCCGCGCACCTCGCAGCAGCAGCGGTACGCCGGCCATCCGGTGCCGCTGTCCGGGGCCCGCCCCGGCGACCTGGTCGTCTACCGCTCCGACGCCAGCCATGTGGCGATGTACGTCGGGGGAGGCCGCGTCATCCACGCGCCGCACCCGGGGGCCGCCGTGCGCTACGACCCGGTCGGGATGATGCCGGTGTCGTCGGTCATCAGACCCTGACCACGGCGCCCGGCCGGGCCGGCCTGCGCGTACGATCGGCGCGTGGCTGGGCGTGGGCGTGGGCGGGGAGCGGCGGCGGCCTGTGTGCTGCTGCTCGCCGGGCTCGCCGGCTGCGGCGCCCCGGCGGCGCCCGACACCCAGACGGCCGCCGTGCAGCGGCTGCTCGACCGGCGGGCGACAGCCGTTCTGCACCGGGACCGGCCCGGGTTCCTGGCCACCGAGGCCCCCACCGGCGACGCGGCGGGACGGCCCGCGGCCGGTGCCGCCGGGTTCGACAACCTCCGCGCCCTGCCCCTGGCGGCCTGGTCCTACCGACTCACCGCCCTGCACCGCACCGGCGACCGGGCCACCGCCGACGCCGAGCTGCGCTACCGGGTCGAGGGCTACGACCGGGCGCCGGTCACCACCGCCCGGGCGCTGCGGCTGGTCCGCACCGGCGGCCGCTGGTACATCAGCTCCGACGCACCCGCCCCGAGGGCGGCCGGGCAGCTCTGGGAACAGGGGGTCGTCGAGGTGGTCCGCGGCACGCACAGTCTCGTTCTCGGGGTGGGACAGCCGCGGCGCGTCCTGCGCGGCTACGCGCGCCTCGCGGACCGGGCGGTACCCGCCGTGACCGGGGCCTGGGGCACCCACTGGCCGGGGCGTGTCGTGGTCGTCGTCCCGCGGTCGCTGGAGGCGATGGCGGAGCTGCTCGGCGCGCCGGCGTCCGGCTACCGGGGCATCGCCGCGGTCACGACCGGCGAGGCGGGGGGCACCGGGCGGGCGCCCGCGGACCGGATCGTCGTCAACCCCGACGCGTACGCGATGCTGGGCGGCTCGGGCAGACAGATCGTCCTCAGCCACGAGACCACCCATGTCGCCACCCGCGCCGCCACCACGGCGGCGACGCCCCTGTGGCTGTCCGAGGGGTACGCCGACTGGGTCGGCTACCGCGGCGACAGCCGCACACCCGCCCAGGTGGCCCCCGAGCTGGACCGCTCCGTCGCCCGTGGGCGTGTCCCCGCCACACTGCCGGCGGACGCGGACTTCGCCTTCAGCGGGGACGCCGGGAGGCTGGCGCAGGCGTACGAAGGCGGCTGGATGGCCTGCCGGCTCATCGCCGACCGCTGGGGAGCGGCCCGGCTGAACGACTTCTACCGGGCCGTGGGAGCCCACCGGCGGCGGGAGGGCGCGGTCGAGGCCGCGCTGAAGGGGGTGCTCGGCACGACGCCGGAGGTGTTCACACGGCAGTGGCGGGCCTATCTGAAGGCCCACCTGGGCTGACGTCGGGGCCCGGAGCGGCCGGGATCTCCTGGGCGCTCGCCCTCTCCACGGCGCTGCAGTGGGGCGGGCTGCTCCTGCCGGCGCGCCGTCAGGAGGGCGTCAGCGTCTCCTGGGTGCGGGCGGCCTGAGGCGGTACGGTCGGGGCGGGCCGCGAGACGGTGCCGAGCCACAGCTCCCGGGCGGCGGTCACCGTGGCCAGCGCCAGCAGGCCGTTGCGCACGAGCAGCAGTGAGACGCCGAGCCGGTCGCCGGCGACGACGTCCGCGAAGAAGACGGGGAACTCCAGGACGGTCGCGAGGCAGCCGGCCAGGACCAGCCCCGCGGGCAGCGCCATCCGGCTGCCGTGGAAGCACAGGCAGACGGCCGCGAGCCCGACCAGCCACACCATGTACTGCGGGCTGATCACCCTGCTGGTGACCGTGGACATCAGTACCGCCGCGAAGGCCGCGTCCGCGAGTGTGTGCACGTGCATGCGCCGGACGCTCACCCGCCACAGCAGCAGCCAGCCGAAGGCGCCGGCGGTCAGGAACAGGGCGGCGGTGCTGATCCAGTCGACGTACGGGCCGGCGAACTCCACCGAGCCGTAGTGGAAGACCACCCGGCCGCTCCAGCCGGCGTGCCGGGCCACCTGGAAGACCAGCGCGCCCAGCGACTCGACCTCGGTGCCGCGGTCGCGCTGGGAGGTCAGGAAGGAGAAGGCGCCGGGCATCGTCAGACCGAACAGCAGGGCGAGGCCCCCGGCCACCACCGCCGCGGACACCCAGGCCCGGCGCCTGACGGCGGCCACCAGCAGCAGCGCCGGCCACGCCTTCAGCAGCGCGCCGAAGCCCGCGAGCGCGCCCATCACCCGAGGGTGGCGGGTCCCGGCCAGCAGCGCGGCGACCGCCACCGCCGTCACCATCACGTCGTAGCGCGCGTACACGGTCGGGCCGAGCAGCGGGACGCCGATGGCCCAGACCCAGGCGCCGCGCAGCGTGCTGCCGGGGCGCATTCCCGCGGACTGCAGCAGGCAGAAGACCGTGAGGTCGGCGAGGAAGGCCAGCACGTAGAAGCCCTGCGCGTAGTCGAGGAAGGGCAGCAGCGCGGGGGAGAGGACCGCGAGCGCGGCGGCGGGCGGGTACTGCCAGGTGACGTCGTCGTGCGGGAAGGCCCCGGTGCGCAGGGTGCCGTACCAGCCGTGGTAGATCACGGAGACGTCGGTGGTGACGTCCGGGCCGGGGAAGGCGCGCACCTTGAAGACGAGGAGCAGCAGGGCCAGTCTGCTCAGGCCCCAGGTGACGAGCAGCCAGACCGGGAACCGTCGTGTGTCCGTGATGCCCACCTGAGCCCCTGTTCCTGTCGTGTCGTCCCCTTGGCGCCGTGAAGGGCCATGATTCCGCGTCAGCCCGTGCCAGGGCCATGAAGCGCGGCCGTGCACGGCAGTGGGGACGGCCGCACGCCGGGTTCGGTACTGTCGACGGCGATGCACAAGACGCTGATCGTGACCAACGACTTCCCGCCCCGCCCGGGTGGCATCCAGGCGTTTCTGCACAACATGGCGCTGCGCCTGGACCCCGGGCGGATCGTCGTCTACGCCTCCACCTGGAAGCGCGGCAGGGAGGGCGCCGAGGCGACGGCCGCCTTCGACGCCGAGCAGCCCTTCCCCGTCGTACGGGACCCGACCACGATGCTGCTGCCCACGCCGGGGGCCACCCGGAAGGCGGTGGGGCTGCTGCGGGAGCACGGCTGCACGTCGGTGTGGTTCGGGGCGGCGGCGCCGCTCGGCCTGATGGCGCCGGCGCTGCGGCGAGCGGGGGCCGGGCGGCTGGTGGCGACCACGCACGGGCACGAGGCGGGGTGGGCCCAGCTGCCCGCGGCGCGCGGCCTGCTGCGCCGGATCGGCGAGGCCACGGACACGATCACCTACCTGGGCGAGTACACGCGCTCGCGGATAGCCTCCGCGCTGACACCCGCGGCGGCCGGACGCATGGTGCAGCTGCCGCCCGGGGTCGACGAGAAGACCTTCCACCCCGGCTCGGGCGGCGACGAGGTGCGGGCCCGTCTGGGGTTCACGGACCGGCCGGTGGTGGTCTGTGTGTCCCGGCTGGTCCCGCGCAAGGGGCAGGACACCCTGATCCGGGCGATGCCGCGGATCCTGGCCAAGGAGCCGGACGCGGTACTGCTGATCGTCGGCGGCGGGCCCTACGAGCGGGACCTGCGCGGGCTCGCGCACGAGACCGGGGTCGCGGGCGCGGTCCACTTCACGGGCCCCGTCCCCTGGTCGGAGCTGCCGGCGCACTACGGGGCGGGCGACGTCTTCGCGATGCCGTGCCGCACCCGCCGGGGCGGCCTGGACGTCGAGGGCCTGGGCATCGTCTACCTGGAGGCGTCCGCCACGGGCCTCCCGGTGGTCGCCGGCGACTCGGGCGGCGCGCCGGACGCGGTGCTGGACGGCGAGACGGGCTGGGTGGTCCGCGGCGGGTCGGCGGAGGAGACCGCGGATCGTGTCATCGTCCTCCTCGGCGACCCGGAGCTGCGCCGCCGGATGGGGGAGCGGGGCCGGCAGTGGGTCGAGGAGAAGTGGCGTTGGGACCTGCTGGCGGAACGGCTCAGGGAACTGCTGTAGCCGCCCGCCCTAGGGGGTGTTTCGAAAGTCCCGCACAGCACCCACGGCGCCCGGCGCGCTCCCCCGGGCTCTTCGAGCAGGGGGCACCCGCACTCGCCGCACCGGCCGAAACCCCGAGTACGTCCAGTACGAGGGCTTTCGTCCGGCACGCCGAGAGCACGCACCGGACACCGCGGGCACCGCACAGGACCTTCGAAACACCCCCTAGGCGGAAGCCGAAAATCCGCCGATGCTGCGTGCATGACAGAAAAACTGACGCACCATCACCTGAGTAGACGTCACATCCTCGGCATCGCCGCCCTCCAGACGGCGGCCGCCCTGGGATTCACGCGCATAGGTCTGCAGTCCGCCGAAGCGGTCGAGCCCGCCGCGGTCGAAGCCGTCCCCGCCATCGTCATCGGCTCCGGCTACGGCGGCGCCGTGGCAGCCCTGCGCCTCGGCCAGGCCGGCATCCGCACCCTCGTCCTGGAGATGGGCCGCCTGTGGAACACCCCCGGCCCCGACGGTAGGGTGTTCTGCTCCACCACGGCCCCGGACCAGCGGTCGATGTGGTTCCGCACGCGCACCGAGGCCCCGCTCGCCACCTTCCTGTGGCTGGACGTCGTCAACAAGAACATCAGCCCCTACCCGGGCGTCCTCGACCGTGTGCACTTCGACGCCATGTCCGTGTACGTGGGGCGCGGCGTCGGCGGAGGCTCCCTCGTCAACGGCGGGATGGCCGTCACCCCCGTCCGGTCGTACTTCGGCGAACAGTTCCCCACCGTCGACGCCAACGAGATGTACGGCACCTACTTCCCGCGCGCCCGCGCCATGCTCGGTGTCAACACCGTCGACCCCGACTGGTTCGAGTCGACGGAGTGGTACCGCTTCGCCCGCACCTCCCGGAAGGCCGCGGCGAACGCCGGTCTGAAGACGACCTTCGTGCCGAACGTCTACGACTTCGGCTACATGCAGCGGGAAGCGGCGGGCACGGCGACCAAGTCCGCGCTGGCCGGCGAGGTCATCTACGGCAACAACCACGGCAAACGCAGCCTCGACAAGACCTACCTGGCCTCCGCGATCGGCACCGGCAACATCACGATCAACACCCTGGAGCGGGTCCGGGACATCCGACGGCAGGCCGACGGGACGTATCTGCTGACCACCGACCGGATCGACGCCGGCGGCGCGGTCGTCGGGACCGGGCAGTACTCGTGCACGTACCTCTTCCTCGGCGCCGGCAGCCTCGGCACCACCGAGCTGCTGGTGCGGGCACGGGAGACCGGCGCCCTGCCGGCGCTCGACGCCAGCGTCGGCACCGGCTGGGGAACGAACGGCAACGTGATGCTCGGCCGCGCCAACCACCTCTGGGACACCGTCGGCGCCGACGAGTCCACCATCCCCGTCCTGGGCATCGACGACTGGGCCAACGCCGACAACCCCGTCTTCGCGGAGATCGCCCCGCTGCCCATGGGCCTGGAGCACTGGATCAGCCTCTACCTGGCGATCACCAAGAACCCGGAGCGCGCGTCGTTCTCGTACGACCCGGCGACGGACTCCGCGAAACCGGGCTGGACGGCCGCCCAGAGCGCGGTGTCCGTGAGCATGGCGAAGAAGCTCTTCGACCGGATCAACGCGGCCAACGCGACGATCTACCGCTACGACCTCTTCGGCTCCGCGAGCAAGGCGTTCGCCGACGACTTCACCTACCACCCGCTCGGCGGCTGCGTCCTGGGCCGGGCGACCGACGACTACGGCCGCGTGAAGGGCTACCCGAGGCTGTACGTCACCGACGGCTCCCTCGTGCCCGGCTCCATCGGCGTCAACCCGTTCCTCACCATCACCGCGCTCGCGGAACGCACCATGGCCCGGGTCCTCGCCGAGGACACCGCGCCATGACGTGAGGCGGTGGGGCCCGCTACTTCCGGTAGATGGCCTCGATCTCGTCCGCGAAGTCCTTCGTCACCACGTTGCGCTTGAGCTTCAGGGACGGCGTGAGGTGGCCCGACTCCTCGCTGAACTGGGAGGGGAGAATGCGGAACTTCCGCACCGATTCCGCCTTCGACACCGCGGCGTTGCCGTCGTCGACCGCGTCCTGGACCGCCGCGAGCAGATCCGGGTCCTCGCGCAGCGACGCCGCGGTGGAACCCGCCGGCTTGCCGCGCTCGGCGGCCCAGCGCTCCAGGAACTCCTCGTCGAGAGTGATCAGCGCGCCCACGAACGGCCGTCCGTCACCCACCACCATGCACTCCTGGACCAGCGCGTGCGCCCGGATGCGGTCCTCCATCACCGCCGGGGCGACGTTCTTGCCGCCCGCGGTGACGATGATCTCCTTCTTGCGGCCGGTGATCCTCAGATAGCCGTCCTCGTCGAGGGTGCCGATGTCACCGGTGTGGAACCAGCCGTCGGCCAGTGCCTCGGCGGTCGCGGCCTCGTTGTTCCAGTACTCCTTGAACAGGTGCTCGCCGTGCAGCAGCACCTCGCCGTCGTCCGCGATGCGGATCACGGAACCCGGCAGCGGCTGGCCGACCGTACCGATCTTCTGCCGGTCCCAGGGGTTGAACGCGGTCGCCGCACAGGACTCGGTCAGGCCGTAGCCCTCCAGGACCGTGAAGCCGATGCCGCGGAAGAAGTGGCCCAGGCGCTCGCCGAGCGGGGCGCCGCCGGAGATGGCGTACTCGCCGCGGCCGCCCAGCACCGCGCGCAGCTTGCCGTAGACGAGCTTGTCGAACGCCTTGTGCTTGATCTTCAGCCCCAGGGACGGGCCGGACGGGGTGTCCAGCGCGCGGCTGTAGGCGATCGCCGTGTCCGCCGCCTTGTCGAAGATCTTCCCCTTGCCGTCGGCCTGCGCCTTGGCACGCGCCGAGTTGTAGACCTTCTCGAAGACGCGCGGCACCCCGAGGATCAGCGTCGGCCGGAACGCGGCGAGTTCGTCGGTGAGGTTCTTGATGTCGGGGACGTTGCCCAGCTTGATCGGAGCCATCATCGGGGCCACCTGCACCAGGCGCCCGAAGACATGGGCGAGCGGGAGGAACAGCAGGACGGAGCACTCGCCGGTGCGGAAGAGGGGGCGCAGCCGCTCGACGATGTTCCCGCACTCGGCGAAGAAACTGCGGTGGGTGAGCACACAGCCCTTGGGGCGCCCGGTGGTTCCGCTGGTGTAGACGATCGTCGCGGGATCGTCGGCCCGGGCGATCGAGCTGCGCTCCTCGACCGTCTCGTCGCTGACGTCCCGGCCGGCCCGGCCCAGCTCCTCGACGCCCCCGGCCTCGATCTGCCAGACGTGCTTGAGGGCGGGCAGCCGGTCGCGCACCGACTCGACGGCCGCGGTGTGGGCGTCCAGCTCCACGATGCAGGCGGTGGCACCGGAGTCGCTGAGGATCCACTGCACCTGCTCCGGCGAGCTGGTCTCGTACACCGGTACGGTGATGGCGCCCGCGCTCCAGATCGCGAAGTCGAGCAGCGTCCACTCGTAGCGGGTGCGGGACATCAGGCCCACCCGGTCGCCCGGCTGGACACCGGAGGCGATGAGCCCCTTCGCCGCTGCCCGCACCTCGGCGAGGAAGGCGACGGCGGTGACGTCCTGCCACGTACCGCCGACCTTCCGGGCGATGACGGCGACGTCGGGGTGCTGCGCGGCGTTTCTGCGGACGATGTCGGTCAGATTTCCGTCCGCAGGGACCTCGTACAAAGCCGGAAGGCTGAACTCGCGCAAGACTGCTGCTCCTCATAGGGCGCCGACGCCACGACTCCGTGTGCTGCGACGGTGCGGTCCAAGGCTCGGGGAGGTGCGCAGGGTTCTTCCTCCGAAGTCGTTGGTTGAAACCCTGAGCACGACTGGACTGCCCGGACGTTACCCGCCGGTATGGCTTTTCCGACAGGGGGGCCCGACGAGATGTTCCGCGCGTCACACGGCTTGGCGTTCCTTCGCGCACAGTAGTCCAGGCCGTTCCCGGCGGGCCAGTAACCGCAGGTCCGGACGTCACTGTTCACCTATGTCCCACAGCCCTACGCTTGATCGTCATGGCACCCACACCGGGCGGTAACCCGAGGACGCGCGTTCATGTGGTCAGCGACGTGCACGGCAACGCGCGGGATCTGGCCGGGGCCGGCGACGGGGCGGACGCCCTGATCTGCCTGGGCGACCTGGTCCTCTTCCTGGACTACGCCGACCACTCCCGCGGGATCTTTCCCGATCTGTTCGGCGCCGAGAACGCCCGCCGGCTGGTGGAGCTGCGCACCGCCCGCCGTTTCGCGGAGGCGCGGCGGTTCGGAGCCGGGCTGTGGGCCGGTGTGGGCCAGGACCGCGCCTCGGCGATCGAGCGGGCGGTCCGCAGACAGTACGCCGAGCTGTTCGCCGCGTTCCCCACCCCGACGTACGCGACCTACGGCAATGTCGACATGCCTGCCCTGTGGCCGGAGTACGCGGGCCAGGGGGTGCGGGTGCTCGACGGCGAGCGGGCCGAGATCGGCGGCTGGACCTTCGGCTTCGTCGGCGGCGGACTGCGCACCCCCATGCGGACCCCGTACGAGATCAGCGACGAGGAGTACGCGGCGAAGATCGAGGCGGTGGGAGAGGTGGACGTGCTGTGCACCCACATCCCGCCGGAGGTCCCCGAGCTGGTGTACGACACGGTGGCGCGCCGTTTCGAGCGCGGCAGCCTGGCCCTGCTGGACGCGATCCGCCGCACCAGGCCGCGGTACTCCTTGTTCGGCCATGTCCACCAGCCCCTGGTGCGGCGGATGCGGATCGGGGCGACGGAGTGCGTGAACGTGGGGCACTTCGCGGGCAGCGGCAGGCCCTGGGCGCTGGAGTGGTGAGCGGCCGGTGCCGGGGAGGGGAGGGGCGCCAGGGACCGCGGCGCCCGGCGTGCCGGGCCGGTGGCCGAACCGCAGGTGGGGTGGTACCGGCGGGGCGCGTGCGCGGTAGCCTTCACGCTGCACCCGTGCGCGCGTGCGCACCACCCTCCCTCAACGGACCGCATCTGGAGGAGCCACGGCGATGGCGGAACACACCAGTTCGAGCATCACGATCCAGGCGGCTCCGGCCGATGTCATGCGGGTGATCGCCGACTTCGCGCGCTACCCGGACTGGACGGGCGAGGTGAAGGAGGCGGAGGTCCTCTCCACGGACGGGCAGGGCCGCGCGGAGCAGGTGCGCCTCGTCATGGACGCGGGCGCGATCAAGGACGACCAGACACTGGCCTACACCTGGACGGGCGACGGCGAGGTCTCGTGGACCCTGGTCAAGTCCCAGATGCTCCGCTCCCTGGACGGCTCCTACCTGCTGAAGCCGGCGGGCTCGGGCGGCACGGAGGTGACGTACCGGCTGACGGTCGACGTCAAGATCCCGATGCTCGGCATGATCAAGCGCAAGGCGGAGAAGGTCATCATCGACCGGGCGCTGGCGGGGCTGAAGAAGAGGGTGGAGTCCGGGACCGCCGGGTAGCCGCCCGGCCCGCCGGAGCCGTGGCCGGCGGCCCGGCGTCATGGCCGGCCCGGCGGGGAACGCCCGGGTAGCGTTCACCGTCATGCGCACCATCCTGATCACCGGCCCCGGCGGCTGCGGCCGCACCACCGTCGCCGCGGCCACCGCGCTGGACGCCGCCCGCCGGGGCACCCGCACCCTCCTGCTCAGCGCCGACCGCACCGACACCCCCGGTGCCCTGCTCGGCGCCGGCACCGGCGCCCGTCCCGCCGAGACCGCCCCCTGCCTCACGGTCCGGCGGCCCGACGCGGCCGCAGGCTTCCGGGACGACCTCGTCGCCTTCCAGAACCGTGCGGCCGGCGCGCTCGACCTCGTCGGCGCGGCCCGGCTGGACGCCGAGGAGGTCACCCCGCTGCCCGGCGCCGAGGAACTCGCCGTGCTGCGCGCCCTGCGCGACGCCGCGCTCTCGGAGGCGTACGACCTCCTCGTCGTCGACCTGCCCCCCGTCCCGCAGGCGCTGGCCCTCCTCGCCCTCCCCGAGGAACTCCGCCGCTATCTGCGCCGGCTGCTCCCGCCGGAGCGGCAGGCGGCCCGCGCCCTGCGCCCCGTGCTCGGCCGGCTCGCGGGCGTCCCCATGCCCGCCGAGTGGCTCTACGAGACCGCCGCCCGCTGGGACCTCGAACTGGCCGCCACCGAGGCCGTCGTCGCCGACCGCGCCACGAGCGTGTGGCTGGTCGCCGAGCCGGGCCCGGCCGGCGCCGACGCCGTCCGCACCGCCGTCACCGGCCTCGCCCTGCGTGCCCTGCGCCCCCAGGCCCTGATCGCGAACCGCGTCCTGCCCGACACCGCCCACGACGCCTGGCTCGCGGGCCTCGCCGCCCAGCAGCGCAAGACCCTGGAGGAGTGGCAGGGGACGTACGGGGCGCACACCGTGCACAGGGTGCCGCACCTCGGCCGGGACCCGCGCGGCGCGGACGACCTCGCCCTGCTCGCCGGTCCCGCCGTCAACGAGGCGCCGCCCCCGGTCGAGTGGCCCGTGACGGACCTGCTCGCCGAGGACGGGGTGCTCGTGTGGCGGATCCCGCTGCCCGGCGCCATACGCGACGAGCTGGACCTCGTCCGGCGCGGCGACGAGATCGTGGTGACCACGGGCCCCTTCCGCCGGATCGTCCCGCTGCCGTCCGCCCTGCGCCGCTGCACCGTGGCGGGCGCGGCGCTGCGCGAGGGCGAGCTGAGCATCCGCTTCGCGCCCGACCCGCAGCTGTGGCCGCGCCGGGCGTGACCCGGGGCGCCCCGGCGCGCGCACCGGGGCGCGCACCAGGGCCGCGCACACGATGAAGCACGTACCCCCGTTCGGGTAACGTCGGGGGTACGAACCGCAGTCAGGAGTCCGCCATGAGCGAAGAGCGCCCCACGTCCGACGCCGCTCAGGAGGAGGCCGCCGACACCGAGGCGCGGGCGACCGACGCCGACGCATGGGCGAAGGCGTGCGCCGAGGACCTCGCCGCGGAGAAGGACCGCCGCCGCGCCCGGTACGGGCCGCCGCCCGCCTCGGCCGCCGAGGAACTGCGGCGGCTCGTCGACGCCGTCGCCGACAAGCTGTCCGGTCTGCAGACCCCGTTGCTGGGAACCGCGGCGTCGGGCGCCGCCCAGCAGATGGTCCAGCAGGCGGTGCGGCAGGCCAAGGCCGCGATGGAACCGGTGATCGAGCGCAACCCGGACGTCTTCGACCACCTCGCCGCGGCCGGCTCGGAGTTGCTCGCTGCCTACCGCTCCGCCGTCGAGGCCCAGGAGCGGCGCTGGACGACCGGCGGCGCCCCCGGTCACGGCCCCGGCGACGGCCCCGGCCACGGCCCCCGCGGGCAGGAGGGGGAGCAGGGGCCGGGGGAGCGCATCGACCTCGACTGAGGCTCGGCCCAGGGGCGTCTCGGGGACCGGCAGCACTCCGACACCCTCCGGTCACCTCGGGTACGGTTGGCCGTAGCGGGGCTCGACCGAAACTGAGGGATTCATGGGACTCACCATCGGCGTCGACATCGGTGGCACGAAGATCGCGGCCGGTGTGGTCGACGAGGAAGGCAGCATCCTCTCGACCCACAAGGTGCCGACTCCGGGCACGCCCGAGGCCATCGTGGACGCCATCGCCGCCGCCGTCGAGGGCGCTCGTGCCGGGCACGAGATCGTCGGCGTCGGGATCGGCGCCGCCGGGTACGTCAACCGCCAGCGCTCCATGGTCTACTTCGCGCCGAACATCGACTGGCGCCAGGAGCCGCTGAAGGAGAAGGTCGAGGCCCGCGTGGGCCTCCCGGTGGTCGTCGAGAACGACGCGAACGCGGCCGCCTGGGGCGAGTACAAGTTCGGCGCGGGCAAGGGCCACCGCAACGTCATCTGCATCACGCTCGGCACCGGCCTCGGCGGCGGGATCATCATCGGCAACAAGCTCCGCCGCGGGCACTTCGGCGTGGCCGCCGAGTTCGGCCACATCCGGATGGTGCCGGACGGCCTGCTGTGCGGCTGCGGCTCGCAGGGCTGCTGGGAGCAGTACGCCTCCGGCCGCGCCCTCGTGCGGTACGCGAAGCAGCGCGCCAACGCCACCCCCGAGAACGCCGAGGTACTGCTCTCGCTCGGGGACGGCACCCCCGCGGGCATCGAGGGCAAGCACATCTCCATGGCCGCCCGCCAGGGCGACCCGGTGGCCGTGGACTCCTACCGCGAGCTGGCCCGCTGGGCGGGCGCGGGTCTGGCCGACCTGGCCTCCCTGTTCGACCCCTCCGCCTTCATCGTCGGCGGCGGCCTCTCGGACGAGGGCGAGCTGGTCCTCGACCCGATCCGTAAGTCGTACAAGCGCTGGCTGGTCGGCGGCAACTGGCGCCCGGTCGCCGAGGTCATCGCCGCCCAGCTGGGCAACAAGGCGGGGCTGGTCGGCGCCGCCGACCTGGCCCGGGAGCCAGACCCGATCATGTGACGTCCGGCCGCGCGCGACGGTGCCCGCCGAGCCCCGCCCGGGGACGGCGGGCACCCCCGTAGCTGCCGCGGCGGCGTATTCTCGATCGGCATGGCGACGACCTTCACGCTGCCCAACTCCCTTACCGAAGCCGACGGTTCGGCCGTCGTCCGGGTGCTCAGCTACAACATCCGCTCAATGCGCGACGACACCGGCGCGCTGGCCCGTGTGATCGGCGCCTGCGCCCCCGATCTCGTGCTCGTCCAGGAGGCACCCCGCTTCTTCCGCTGGCGCAAGAAGCTCGCCCGGCTCGCGGCGGCCTCGGATCTGGTGATCCTCTCGGGCGGCGCCACGGCCGCCGGACCCGCCCTGCTGTGCTCGCTGCGCGCCACGGTCGAGCGCACCGAGGACGCGCTGCTCCCGCTCACCCCAGGACTGCACCGGCGCGGCTTCGCGACGGCGGTCGTGCGGTTCGGCGGGGCCCGGCTCGGTGTCCTCAGCTGCCATCTGAGCCTGCGGCAGGACGAGCGCTACGACCAGGGCGGCATGCTCCTCGACCGGCTCGCCGGGATGGGCGTCCGGCACGCGGTCGCGGGCGGCGACCTGAACGAACGCCCGGGCGGACCGACCTTCGAGCGCCTGGCCGCCCGTCTCCAGGACGGCTGGGTCACCGCACCGTGGGGCGGCGAGTACACCTGGACGCCCGCCGACCCGTACCAGCGCATCGACGCGATCTTCGCCACGCGGGGCGTCGAGGTCCTCGGCTGCGGTGTTCCCCTCGGCCACCCGGGGGTGACCCGGGCGGACCTGAGGGCGGCCACCGACCATCTGCCGGTGCTGGCCGCCCTCAGGGTTCCCGCGTCGTAGCGGTTGCCGGCGCGGGTCAGACGACCGCGCCGCGCCCCGGATCGCCGTCGTCCTCGTCGTCCGTCTTCATACGCACCACCAGCGTCACGAAGCCGCCGAGGAAACCGCCGACGCCGAGCGTGGCGAGCCACCAGGTCATCTCCCAGCCGAGCAGGACCGCCAGCAGGAGCAGGACGGGACCGCCGATCACCGCGAGCCAGGCGAACTTCGCCGTCGTGTCGGCCGCGGGCAGCGGCGGTGGCTCCGGCGGCACGAAGTGCCCCTCGTCGTCCTCGTCGAAGTCGTCGTCGGACGGCTCCGGCGGGCTGTAGTCCCGCGGACCGACGCCGGGCGCGAAGGCGACCGAGCTGCCCAGCGGCTTCGCGGGCCCGTCCCCGGCACCGTCGTCCGTGCCGTCGTTCGTGCCGTCGTCCGTGCGGCCGTCCGTGCGGCCGTCCGTGCCGTCGTCCGTGCGGCCCGCCTCCTGCTTCGGCTCCGGCAGCGCCAGGTCCTCGATCGGCTTGAACGGCCTGCTGCCCGGCGGGTCCGGCGGCTCCTCGCCGTACCCCGCCACGATCGCCGCCCAGGCGGCGTCCTCGTCGAAGGGCACGCCCTTCTCGTCCGGCTCGCGGCCCTCGCGGTCGGAGTCGTGCTCAGCCACCTGCGGCCGTCCCTTCCTTGCCGACACTCGGCGCGAGCCGGCCGATGAACGCGAGGCTCTCCTCGAAGATCCGGTCCGCGTCATGATCCAACGTCGCCACGTGGTAGCTCTGTTCCAGCAGGATCTCCCGGACGTCGGCCGACGACACCCGGCTGAGGACCCGGGCCGAGTCGGCCGGGGGCACCACGTGGTCCTGCGGGCTGTGCAGGAGCAGCAACGGCTGGGTGACCTGCGGGAGCTCGCCGTCGACCAGGCGGAAGAAGTTCCGCAGGGAGTGCGCGGCGTGCAGCGGCACCCGGTCGTACCCGAGCTCCGTGCTGCCCTCCTTCGCGATGTCGCTGGCGATCCCCTTCGTCGAGGGCACCAGATGGCGGACCACCGGCAGGGCGTACGCGGCCAGGCCGTGCACCTTGTTGGCCGGGTTGACGACCACGACGCCGCTGACCGCGTCCCCGTGCCGGGCGGCGAGCCGCAGCGCCAGGGCGCCGCCCATGGACAGACCGGCCACGAACACCTGCGCACAGCTGTCGCGCAGGGTGCGCAGTTCCCGGTCCACCTCCGCGTACCAGTCCTGCCAGCCGGTGAGCTGCATGTCCTCCCAGCGGGTGCCGTGCCCGGGCAGCAGCGGCAGCGAGACGGTGAGGCCGCGCTCGGCGAGATACTCCGCCCAGGGGCGCAGCGACTGGGGGGAGCCGGTGAAGCCGTGGCAGAGGAGGACGCCGACCTCCCCGCCGTCGTGGCGGTACGGCTCGGCTCCGGGGAGGACCGGCACGTTCGGTCTCCTGTTCATGGAAGGGGCTGGGCACGTCGATTGCAGGTACTTCACCGTACGCGACGGCACTGCCACCGAACAGGGCCGTCGGGGCCTTTGCCGGTGGGGCGCGTTAAGGTCTGATCGACACACACGGGAGGCAGTCGGTTGTTGTACGGCGCGATGAAGGTATCCATCGGGGGGCCGCTGAAGCTCGCCTTCAGACCCTGGGTGGAGGGCATCGAGAACGTTCCGGCCGAGGGCCCCGCCATCCTGGCGAGCAATCACCTGTCGTTCTCGGACTCGTTCTTCCTGCCCGCGGTCCTCGACCGCAAGGTGACCTTCATCGCGAAGGCGGAGTACTTCACCACGCCCGGAGTGAAGGGCCGGCTCACCGCCGCCTTCTTCAAGGGGGTGGGGCAGTTGCCCGTCGACCGTTCCGGTGCCCGGGGCGCGGGCGAGGCCGCCGTCAGGAGCGGCATCGAAGTCCTCGAGCGCGGCGAGTTGTTCGGCATCTACCCGGAGGGCACCCGCTCGCCCGACGGCCGCCTCTACCGGGGCAAGCCCGGCGGCCTGGCCCGCGTGGCGCTCGCCACCGGCGCGCCGGTCATCCCGGTCGCCATGATCGACACCGAGAAGATCCAGCCGCCCGGGAAGATCATCCCCAAGCTGATGCGCCCGGGCATCCGCATCGGCAGGCCGCTGGACTTCAGCCGCTACCGGGGCATGGAGCACGACCGCTTCGTGCTGCGGGCGGTGACCGACGAGGTCATGTACGAAATCATGAAGCTCTCCGGCCAGGAGTACGTCGACATGTACGCGACCGCCGCCAAGCGGCAGATCGCGGAGGCGGCGAAGGCGGGGAAGCAGGCGCAGAAGGATGCCGGACAGGCACACGGGGACACGGAGAAAGCAGCCGTGAGCGAGCGGCCGGGCTCCTAGGGGCGCGGTCGTCCGGCTCGGGGGCGGGGGGACATGGCCAGGAGCGAGCGGGTCATCAGAATGTCGGTCGAACAGCCGCTGTGGCGTGCGCTCATGGCGTACCGCGTGCTCACCATGGTGTACGCCGTCGCTCTCTTCGCGACGGCCTACGACAGGTTCGCCCGGCCCTGGCTGGCCGTCGCCTACTTCGTCGTGCTGTGCGGGTGGACCCTGGCCACGCTGCCCAGGGTGGCGAACGCGGCGAGCTGCACCCGGTGGTTCCTGGCCGTCGACCTCACCGTCGCGCTCACCGGCATCCTCCTCACCCCCCTCGCCGACACGCATGAGCGGGTCCTCTCGGGTGGTCCGACGCTGCCGTCGATATGGACCGCCGGGTCGGTCCTCGCCTACGCCGTCAAGGGCGGCTGGCGCTGGGCGGCCTTCGCCTCCACGACGGTCGCCGTGGTGAACCTGGTCGAACGCGGTGCCCCGGCCCGCGACACCGTCCACAACGTGATCCTGGTGTGGGTCGCCTCCATCGCGATCGGATACGTCGTCGAGGTCGCCCGCGCATCCGAGCGCACCCTCGCCCGCGCCCTGGAGATCGAGGCCGCGACCCGGGAACGGGAGCGGCTGGCCCGGGACATCCACGACGGCGTCCTCCAGGTGCTCGCCATGGTGCAGCGACGCGGTTCCGCGCTCGGCGGCGAGGCCGCGGAGCTGGGCCGGCTGGCGGGCGAGCAGGAGGTCGCGCTGCGGACGCTGGTCTCCGGCGGGCTGGCGGCCCCCTCGCGGGTGTCGGAGGACGCCGCGCTCGGCGCGGTCGTCCGGGCGGTCGACGAGCCGGACGCCGAGAAGGGCCCGGTCGACCTGCGCTCCCTGCTCGCTCCGTACGCCGGGGCCCGGGTGATGCTCTCCGAGCCCGGCTCCCCGGTGCCGCTCCCGCCGGCCGCCGCCCGTGAACTGGCCGCGGCCGTCGGTGCCGCCCTCGACAATGTGCGCAGGCACGCCGGGGAGACGGCCCGGGCCTGGATCCTGGTGGAGGACGAGCCGGACGGCGTCGCGGTGACGGTACGGGACGACGGGCCCGGCATCCCGGAGGGCCGCCTCGCCCTGGCCGAGGGCGAGGGACGGCTCGGGGTGGCCCAGTCGATCCGCGGCCGGCTGCGCGACATCGGCGGCACCGCCGAACTGATCTCGATCCCGGGTCAGGGCACGGAAGTGGAACTGAAGGTACCGAAGGAAGTGGCGGGCGGCCCGGGGGCCGCACGGGGGAAGACGGAGCGGCGATGACGGCAAACACCACCGGTGCGCGGCAGGAACCGATCAAGGTCATGGTGGTCGACGATCACCCCATGTGGCGCGACGCCGTCGCCCGTGACCTGGCCGAGTCCGGATTCGACGTGGTCGCCACCGCGGGCGACGGCGAGCAGGCGGTGCGCCGTGCCCGGGCCACCGCGCCCGACGTCCTGGTCCTGGACCTGAACCTGCCCGCGAAGCCGGGCGTCCAGGTGTGCAAGGAACTCGTCGGCACCGACCCGGCGCTGCGGGTCCTGGTGCTGTCGGCGAGCGGCGAGCACGCGGACGTGCTGGAGGCGGTGAAGTCGGGTGCGACGGGCTACCTGCTGAAGTCGGCATCCACTCAGGAGCTGATCGACGCGGTGCGCCGCACGGCGGTCGGCGACCCGGTGTTCACGCCCGGCCTCGCGGGCCTGGTGCTCGGCGAGTACCGCCGGCTCGCCTCGGAACCGGCCCCCGCCGCGGACGCCGACGAGCCACGGGCACCACGGCTCACCGAGCGGGAGACCGAGGTGCTGAGGCTGGTCGCCAAGGGCCTGAGCTACAAGCAGATCGCGGAGCGCCTCGTCATCTCGCACCGCACCGTGCAGAACCACGTCCAGAACACCCTGGGCAAGCTCCAGCTCCACAACAGGGTGGAGCTGGTGCGGTACGCGATCGAGCGGGGGCTGGACGAAGACTGAGGTGCCGCGAGCCGGGCTCGCGCACCGCGAGCCGAGCGCACATTCGGGAGTGAACGGCGGGCGCGCGATCCCATGCCCACCTTCGAGTGAAGTCTGATTTGCGCCGAGTGATCAACTGCTGGGCGATGCACCGGAATTGACCCTCCGTGCCACGCGGAAGTGACGTGGGTCACCATTAGCGTGACCCGCATCAGGCAACCGCGGCGAAGGGACTTTTCCATGCGGGTCGGAGTATTGACCGGAGGCGGCGACTGCCCCGGGCTCAACGCCGTCATCCGGGGCGTCGTCCGCAAGGGCGCGCAGGAGTACGGCTATGACTTCGTCGGCTTCCGGGACGGCTGGCGGGGGCCCCTGGAAGGTGACACCGTCCGGCTCGACATCCCCGCCGTGCGCGGCATTTTGCCCCGCGGCGGCACGATCCTCGGCTCCTCGCGGACCAACCCCCTCAATCAGGAGAACGGCATCCGCCGCATCAAGGACAACCTCGCCAAGGAGGAGGTCGACGCGCTCGTCGCGATCGGGGGCGAGGACACCCTCGGAGTCGCGGCGCGCCTGGCCGACGAGTACGGCGTCCGCGTCGTCGGCGTACCGAAGACCATCGACAACGACCTCTCCGCCACGGACTACACCTTCGGCTTCGACACCGCCGTCAACATCGCGACCAAGGCGATCGACCGCCTGCACACCACCGCGGAGTCGCACATGCGGGTCCTGGTCGTGGAGGTGATGGGACGTCACGCGGGCTGGATCGCCGTCCACTCGGGGCTGGCCGGCGGGGCGAACGTGATCCTCATCCCCGAGCAGCGCTTCGACGTGGACCAGGTCTGCGCATGGGTGACGTCCCGGTTCAAGGCGTCGTACGCGCCGATCGTGGTCGTGGCCGAGGGGGCGATGCCGAAGGACGGCGACATGGTGCTCAAGGACGAGACGCTGGACTCCTTCGGGCACGTCCGCCTCTCCGGTGTCGGCGAGTGGCTGGCGAAGGAGATCGAGAGGCGCACGGGCAAGGAGGCCCGTACGACCGTCCTCGGGCACGTCCAGCGCGGCGGCACGCCGAGCGCCTTCGACCGCTGGCTCGCCACCCGGTTCGGCCTGCACGCCGTCGAGGCGGTCCGCGACGGTGACTTCGGCAAGATGGTCGCGCTGCGCGGCACGGACGTGGTCCGCGTACCGATCTCCGAGGCCACGGCCAGACTGAAGACGGTCGACCCGAAGCTGTACCAGGAGATCGGTGTCTTCTTCGGCTGACGGCGGCCAGCGCCGAGCCGCTGTCCCGCGGGGCACCGGCACCCGCAGGACGGCGGCGGTCCGGCTCCGCTCCCGCCCCCCGCCGCGCGCCGGGCCCGTATATTCGGCGGTGTCAGGCAGTTCCGGCCCGACCCTGGAGGGTTTCGTGGAGATTGTGGCGTTCGGCGTGCAGGCCGACGAGAAGCCCCTGCTGGAGAAGGCGTTCGCGGGCCACCACGACATCCGCTGCCTCGATGTCTTCCTCAACGAGGACACGGCCCCCATCGCGGTGGGCCACGACGTCGTCTGCACCAGCGTCAACTGCGAACTCGGCGAGCGCGTCCTGCAGACCCTGGGGGCCGGCGGCACCCGGATGATCGCGCAGCGCTCCACCGGCTTCAACAACATCGACCTCACGGCCGCCGAACGCCTCGGCATGACGATCGCCCGGGTCTCGTACTACTCGCCGTACTCCGTGGCCGAGTTCGCCTGGGCCCTGGGCATGGCCGCGTGCCGCCGTGTCGTCCGCGCCTGCAACCGCACCCGCGACTTCGACTTCCGCCTCGACGGACTGATGGGCCGCGACATGCACGGCCGCACCGCGGGCGTCCTCGGCACCGGCAAGATCGGCGAGGCGTTCTGCCGGATCGCCCACGGCTTCGGCATGAAACTCCTCGGCTGGGACATCGCCGAGAACCCGGCCTGTGTCGCCCTCGGCATGACGTACGTCTCCAAGGAGCGGCTGCTCGCCGAGTCCGACCTGGTCAGCCTGCATGTCCCGCTGATGCCCGCGACGCAGCACCTGATCGACGCGGCCGCCCTGAAGACCATGAAGGACGACGCGATCCTGGTGAACTCCAGCCGCGGCGGCCTCATAGACACCGCGGCCCTCGTCGCCGAACTGCGCGAGGGCCGTTTCACCGGTGTCGGCCTGGACGTGTACGAGGCGGAGGCGGGCCTGTTCTTCCTGGACAAGTCCCTGGAGGCGATCGAGGACGACACCCTGGCCCGCCTCGTCACCTTCCCGAACGTCCTGGTCACCTCCCACCAGGCGTACTACACCGTGGACGCCGTGACGCAGATCGTCGACGCCACGGTGCGCAACGTCCTCGACTACAAGGCCGGCCGCCGTTCCGAGAACGTGCTCGTGCCCGCGGCGGCCGACTGAGCCAGCAGCTCCCGCACGATCGCGGCGCCGTTCACCGACAGCACCGACTCCGGGTGGAACTGGACGCCCGCGACCGCGTTCATGGGCGTGCCCGGGGCACGACGCGGCCCGCGCAGCGCGTGCACCTCGCCGCCGGCGCCGCGGCTGACCTCGACGCCGTGTGCGGCCAGCCCGGCCGGCGCCGCGTCGTCGCAGCGCGCCACGAAGCTGTTGTAGAAGCCGACGGTCTCCCGCCGCCCGAACAGGTCGATCTCCATCTGCGCGCCCTGGTGGGGGACCTCCTTGCGGACGATCTCCAGGCCCAGCTCCGCCGCGATCAGCTCGTGGCCGAGACAGACGCCGAGCACACCGTGCCGGTGCCCCCGGACGAGTCCGGCCGTCAGCTCCCGCAGGAACCGCATCTTGGGGTCGGTCACGTCCGAGGGGTCGCCCGGCCCCGGGCCCAGTACCACCGGGCCCTCGTGCCCGAGCACCGCCTCCCGCAGCCCGGGCTCGTCGTACCGGCGCACGGTCACCTCCAGCCCCGAAGACCGCAGGACGTGCGCGAGCATCGCCGTGAACGTGTCCTCGCCGTCGACGACGAAGGCATGTCCGGTCAGGTCGCGGGCCCGCTCCTGCATCCGCAGCCAGAACGGCGCCAGCGAGGCCCGCCGCCCGGCGAGCGCGGCCTGCACCCGCGGGTCGTCCGCCAGCCTCGGCCGTACCCGCTCCTCGCGCGGCCGGCCGGGACGCACCCCCAGCGCCGCCAGCACGCCGGCCGCCTTGGCGTGCGTCTCCGCGACCTCGCCCGCCGGGTCCGAGCCCCGCACCAGCGTGGCGCCGACCGGCACCCGCAGCCGTCCGTCCGCGCCGATGTCCGCGGTGCGGATGAGGATGGGGGAGTCGAGGGTCTGGGCCCCCGCGCACCGGCCGAGCAGCGCGAGCGCTCCCGCGTAGTAGCCGCGGCCCCCGACCTCGTGCCGTTCGATCACCCGGCAGGCGTTCTGCACGGGCGAGCCGGTGACGGTCGCCGCGAACATGGTCTCCTTCAGCACCTCGCGCACGTCGAGGGTGGACCGCCCGCGCAGTTCGTACTCCGTGTGCGCGAGGTGGGCCATTTCCTTCAGCCGCGGCCCGACGACCACCCCGCCCATGTCGCCGACCGTGCACATCATCTTGAGCTCCTCGTCGACGACCATCGACAGCTCCTCGATCTCCTTGCCGTCGGCGAGGAAGGCGAGCAGGTCCTCGGGTGTCGGGCGGTCGGCGGGATAGCGGTACGTACCGCTGATCGGGTTCATCACGACGGTCCCCCCGGACATCCGCACATGCACCTCCGGGCTGGCCCCGACCAGCGTCCGGTCCCCCGTGTGCACCACGAACGTCCAGTACGCGCCGCGCTCGCCGACCAGCAGCCGGCGGAACAGCGCGAGGGCGTCGGCCCGGCCGAACCCCGGGATCCGCCCCTCGTAGGTCCGCCGGATCACGAAGTTCGCGCCCTCGCCGGCGCCGATCTCGTTCCGCAGCACCCGTCCGACGATCTCCGCGTACCGCTCGTCGTCGACGTCGAAGCCGGCGCCCTCCACCGGCACCTCGTGCGCCGGCAACTGCGCGAGCGCGTCGGCGAGCGGGATCGTGTACGAGTCCTCGGGCACCAGCACCGCCAGCGGGGTGCCGTCGTCACGGACGCCGAAGCCGCGCTCGCGGATCTGGCGGAACGGGATGAGCGCCAGGCATGCGTCGGGCAGGTCGGCGAGGCGCTCGCACTCGGTGACCTGGCCGAGGAACACCTCGACGGTGTTCTCGTCGTGGCCCGGCGTGCGGCGGCGCAGCAGGGCGAACGGGCGGGGATCCTCGAACAGGTCGGGCAGGTGCATGGGTCCGTATTCCTTCTCGGATGGGAGGAACGGACCCCGGACACACCGAAGGCCGCCCCTCGGGCGGCCTTCGCGAAGTCTGCGTACGCGCAAGTCAGTGGGCCGCCGGATGAGCGGTCCACCACCAGTTCTGGTGCGTCGGCACGTACATGCGAGGCACCTTAACGCATGCGCCCGCGGCGCCGTAGCCCGTCCCCGAGTGGGGGACAGCCACGGCGCCGCGGGCGGTGTGCCGGTGTACGACCATGTGGCGCTGGTACCGGGCGAGGAGCGCGGCACCCGCCCGGATGCCCTGCTCGACGTCGCTCTTCACCTTCTCGGGCGAGGCGTCGATCAGGCCGGCCGCCCTGTCCGGGGTGTGCAGCCGTGGGTCGCCGGTGCCGACCGGCTTCTCGCGCAGGCTCTTGAGCGCCCGCTGGGCGTCGAAGTGCTTCTCGACGGCCGGGGCGCCGCTGAGGTTCATGTGGTCGAGCCGGTGCTCGCGCTGCCGGGCGTCGCCGTGGCCGTTTCCGAGATCCTCGGCGTCGACGTCCGTGAGCCCCATGACGTTGTAGGCGCCGGTGGTGCTGGGCGGTCCGTCGTGGTCCTCCCGGAGTGCCTGCCGGTAGGAGAGCGTCATGAGCACGCTGACCGGCACATGGAATTCCCCGGCGGCCTGCTCGAAGTCGTTCTGCAACCGGGCCCCGGGGGGCGGCCTGTGCGTCGTTCGAGCCGAGGAGGCCGGGCGCCGCCGGGGCCGGCGTTCCGGCCGTCGCGGCGACGGCCGCGACCGCGGCCGCACCGTCGTCGAGATCGGTGCGCCGGAGCGATGCTCACCCTGTCGTTGCGGCACGGATGCGTGAAGACGGCATCTCTGCCGGCCGGCGTCGAGGGAGCGCATGCTGTCACCCCTGGGGCCGACGGGCCCTGGGGGAGGGCTGTCTCGCCTGTCGAGCCGGGCCGAAATCACCGGACACGACCCCGTAAGGTTGGGACTGTGACCGTGAACGCTAAGTCCAGCGCAAGCGCTGGCAACACCTGGCGAGACCTGCCCGCGGCGCAGCAGCCCGAGTACCCCGACCCCGAGGCTCTGCGCGAAGTGATCGCGGAGCTCGAGTCGTATCCGCCGCTCGTCTTCGCCGGCGAGTGCGACCAGCTGCGCGCCCGGATGGGAGCCGTTGCCAGGGGCGAGGCGTTCCTGCTGCAGGGGGGCGACTGCGCGGAGGCCTTCGACGCGGTGTCCGCCGACCACATCCGCAACAAGCTGAAGACGCTGCTCCAGATGGGCGCCGTGCTCACGTACGCGGCCTCGGTGCCGGTCGTGAAGGTCGGCCGGATCGCCGGCCAGTACTCCAAACCGCGCTCCAAGCCGATGGAGACCCGCGACGGAGTGACCCTGCCGAGCTACCGGGGCGACTCCGTCAACGGCTTCGAGTTCACCGAGGCGGCCCGCATCCCGGACCCCGAGCGGCTGAAGCGGATGTACCACGCCTCCGCCTCGACGCTCAACCTGGTGCGCGCCTTCACCACCGGCGGCTACGCCGATCTGCGCCAGGTGCACGCCTGGAACCAGGACTTCGTGAGGTCGTCGCCGTCCGGGCAGCGCTACGAGCAACTGGCGCGGGAGATCGACAACGCACTGAACTTCATGCACGCCTGCGGGGCGGACCCGGAGGAGTTCAGGACCGTCGAGTTCTTCTCCTCGCACGAGGCGCTGCTGCTGGACTACGAGTCGGCGCTGACCCGGGTCGACTCGCGCACCGGGCAGCTGTACGACGTGTCCGCGCACATGGTGTGGATCGGTGAGCGCACCCGCCAGCTGGACGGCGCGCACATCGAGTTCGCCTCGAAGATCCGCAACCCGATCGGCATCAAGCTCGGCCCGACGACGACGGCCGAGGACGCGCTGCAGTACATCGAGCGCCTGGACCCGGAGCGTGAGCCGGGCCGGCTGACCTTCATCGTCCGCATGGGCGCCGACAAGATCCGCGACCGGCTCCCCGAGCTGGTGGAGAAGGTCACGGCGTCGGGCGCGGTGGTGGCCTGGGTGACCGACCCCATGCACGGCAACACCTTCGAGGCGGCCTCCGGGCACAAGACCCGCCGCTTCGACGACGTGCTCGACGAGGTCAAGGGCTTCTTCGAGGTCCACAAGGCGCTGGGCACCCACCCGGGCGGCCTGCACATGGAGCTGACCGGCGACGACGTCACCGAGTGCGTGGGCGGCGGCGACGAGATCTTCGTCGACGATCTGCACCAGCGCTACGAGACGGCCTGCGACCCGCGGCTGAACCGCAGCCAGTCCCTCGACCTGGCGTTCCTCGTCGCCGAGATGTACCGGGACCAGTAGCCGGCGTCGGGGCACCGGCACCGGTGGGGCGCGGATCACCTGAGATCCGCGCCCCACGCCGCTTCTCCGGCCCCTGTGCGCCAGGTAAGGTTAGGTTTGCCTCGCCGATCAGTCGGGTCGGGTGGCACGGCCCGTCCGATCCGGTGGGAGGTGAACCGCGTGTACGTCTGCACCTGCTTCGCCGTGACCGAGGCCCAGGTCAGGCGGTACGCGGAGGACGGCGCCCGCACTCCCCGGCAGATCGCGTCGGCCTGCAAGGCCGGCACCGACTGCGGTTCCTGTGTGCGGCGGATCCAGGCGCTGCTGGGCAGGGACAGCGTCCCACGCCGTGCGGCGGTCGGTGGGATCGGTCCCGTCCTGTCCGCCCAGGACCGGTCCGGCGCACCGAGCGGACTCGAGGAAGCGGCCTAGCCCTCGGGCTGTTCGATGACCTGGGAGAGGTACAGCCCCTCGCCGAGTTTCTCCAGCAGGTCCAGCTGGGTGTCGAGATAGTCGATGTGGTGCTCCTCGTCCTTGAGGATCGACTCGAAGATGTTCGCGGACGTGATGTCGTCCTTCTCCCGCATCAGCCGGATCCCGCGTCTGAGCCGGTCGATCGCCTCGATCTCGATCTGCCGGTCGGCCTCGAACATCTCCTTGGCGGTCTGGCCCACCCGCACATGGAAGAGCCGCTGGTAGTTCGGGAGCCCCTCCAGGAAGATGATCCGGTCGGTGAGCACCTCGGCGTGCTTCATCTCGTCGAAGGACTCCCGCCGCGTGTACGCCGCGAGCTTGTACCAGCCGAGGTTCTCCTGCATCTTCGCGTGCAGGAAGTACTGGTTGATCGCGGTCAGCTCGCCGGTGAGCTGCTCGTTGAGGAATTCGATGACCTCGGGGTCGCCCTGCATCGTGCGGGCTCCTTCCAGGCGGGGACTGGCGGGTTGCGCCGCATGATCGCATCGACACCCGGAACCGTCCAGTAAGTTCACGCTTACTATGGGATGTCCCGGTTTGTTCTGGGTGGGTCCTGCACACCCCGCGCGGTCTGTCAGGATGGAGTCATGGGCCATCCGGTGGAGCGAGAGTCTGGAGCAGCAGCACGGTCCGAGCTTCCCCCGGGACAGCGACTGCAGCGGGGATGGCCGGTCACGCACTACGGTCCGGTACCCAGGTTCCGTCCCGACCGCTGGGAGTTCGGGGTCTTCGGCGCCACCGCGGACGGCGAGAAGCACTGCTGGACCCACGAGGAGTTCACCGCGCTGCCGTACGCCACCGTCGTCGCCGATCTGCACTGCGTCACGAAGTTCAGCATGGTCGGCGCCGAGTGGGGCGGTGTCCCGGCGCGCACGATCCTGGAGATCGCCCCGCCGGCGCCCGCGGTCACCCACGTCATGGTGTGGGCGGAGTACGGATTCAGCTCGAATCTGCGCCTCGCCGACTTCGCCTCGGACCGCACGATCTTCGCCACCCACAAGGACGGCGAGCTGCTCACCGCGGAACACGGCTTTCCGCTGCGCCTGATCGTTCCGCACCTGTACGCCTGGAAGGGCCCCAAGTGGGTACGTGGCGTCGAGTACATGACCGCCGACCGCCGAGGCTTCTGGGAGGAACGCGGGTACCACAACATCGGCGACCCGTGGAAGGAGCAGCGCTACTCGTACCAGGAGGAGCCCGGGGACGGCCCCGAGCTCTGAGCCACGCAAGCGTGACCCGCCGGTCCCGCGTCAGCCGTGCCGGAGTTTCTTCAGCCGCTCCACGTCCGCCGCGTGCCCCTCCTTCCGGCCGGGCGTCTCGATGATCAGCGGCACGCCCGCGGTGGCCGGGTGGCTCATCAGCGCACGGAACGGGGCCTCGCCGATGTGGCCGGAGCCGATGTTCGCGTGGCGGTCCCGGCGGGCGCCCACCACGTCCTGGGAGTCGTTGGCGTGGATCAGCCCGAGCCGTCCCTCGCCGACGGTGTCCACCAGCAGGTCCAACGTCCGGTGCATGCCGTCCGGCCCGGTCAGATCGTGCCCGGCGGCGAAGACATGGCAGGTGTCGAGACACACGCCGAGCATGGGGTGCGCGTCCAGCGCCTCGAAGTAGGGCCCGAAGTCCCAGGTGCGCGAGCACAGCGAGGCACCCTGGCCCGCGGTCGACTCCAGCAGCAGGCGGGGGTCGTCGTCATGCGTCAGCTCCTCCAGCAGCGGCAGGACGAGCTCGCGCACCTGCTTCAGCGCCACGGCCCGCGTCCGGCCGCCGGTGGCGCTGCCGGTGTGCACCACCACGCCCAGCGCCCCGATCTCCCGGCCCCGCCGCAGCGAGTGCCGCAGGGACTCCACGGACAGCTCCGCGGTCGCCTCGGTGTGCGAGCCGAAGTTGATCAGATACGGCGCGTGGACGTACACCGGGACCGACTGCGCGGCACACGCGGCGCGGAACGCCTCGTCCTGCCGCGGATTGCCGGCGGGCGTCGCCCAGCCGCGCGGATTGGCGACGAAGACCTGCACGGCCTCGGCCTCGATGTCACGCGCGTAGACCATTCCGACGGAGTGGAGGCCGCCGGCCACGGGAACATGGCTGCCGATGGGGTTGCGCGGGACGCCGGACGCGCCGCGGGTGGTACGGGACCGCTGGGTGCTCACCCCCCAAGGGTGGCACGTGGCCCCGGGCATCCCGCCGGCCGGTCCGCGGCGCCGCCCGTCAGCGGATCCTGATCGTGATCGTCGACCCCTTCGGCGCCTTGTCGCCGCCCTTCACCGACTGTCTCTTCACCGTGTCACCGAACAGGCCCAGCAGGCCCCGGTCCTCCTCGACCGCGAAGCCGGCGGCCTCCAGGGCCTTCTTCGCGTCGTCGACCTTGTCGCCGACCACGTCCGGCACCTCGACCATCTCGCGGCCCTTGGAGACCGTCAGCGTCACCGTGTCGCCCTCGGCGGCCTCCTTGCCCGCGTCCGGCGTCTGCCGGGCGACCTGTCCGGCGTCGAACTCCGACGTGATCTGCGTGTCGGCGATCTTCACGTTCAGGCCCGCACCCCGCAGCTCAGCCGTGGCGTCCGCGACGGACGAGCCGGTGACGTCGGGCACCTCCACGGGGCTGCCCCTGCTGACGGTGAGCGCGATGGCCGAACCGCTGTGGCGCTCGGTGCCCGCGCCCGGCTCCGTGCCGATCACGAAGCCCCTGGGCACGTCCTCGCTGAGCGCCCGCGTGACCATGCCCGCTACCAGGCCGTCCTGCTTCAGCAGGGCCCGCGCCTTGTCCAGCCGGTAACCCTTCAGATCGGGCACCTTCACGGTCTCGGGGCCGTCCGAGACGGTCAGCGTCACCCCGTCGTGGGAGCGGATCCGGGCGCCCGCAGCCGGGTCGCTGCTGATCACCGTGCCGCGCTTCACCGTGTCGCTGAAGGCGTGCTTGACCTGTTTGACCTCCAGCCCCGCCTGCTGCAGCCGCGCCCGCGCCTGGGCCTCGGTCTTCGCGAGCAGCGGGGGGACCTCGGTGAACTGGCCCGAGTTGACGTACCAGACGCCCGCCCCCACGCCGAACACCACCAGCACGGCCAGGACGAGTGCGAGCAGCCCCCGCCGGGGGCGTCCGCGCCGCGCCGGCGGCTGTGCCGGCGGGGTCTCCAGCCGGCTGGTCCGGTCGAGCGGGGCGTCCTCGGGCTCGCCGACCGGGTTGACCGGCAGCAGCCGCGGGATCACGCTCGTGCGGTCCTCGGCGTTGTCGTGGTCCGGGGCGACGGCCTGCGGTGGTACGGCGTCCAGTTGCCCGGCGGTGAGCGCGCTGCGGGCCTGCAGCACCTGGCCGAGCAGGGCCACCGCGTCCTCCGGGCGCAGCCGCGGGTCGCGCGCCGTCGCCGAGGCGACCAGCTCGTCGAGTTCACAGGCCAGCCCCGGTACGGCGGCCGACGGCGGCGGCACGTCCTCGTGCAGATGCCGGTAGAGCACCTGGGCGGGGGAGTCGCCCTGGTGCGGCTTCGCGCCGGTGAGCATCTCGTGGAGGACGACCCCGCACGCGTACACGTCGACCCGGGGGTCCGCCGTGCCGCTCTCAATCTGCTCCGGGGCGAGGTACGAGACCGTGCCCAGAACGGCACCCGTCGTGTTCGTGACCGTGTCCACGGCCCGGACAAGACCGAAGTCGGCCACCTTCACCCGGCCGTCGTCCCCTATCAGGACGTTCTCCGGCTTCATGTCACGGTGCACGAACCCGGCGCGGTGCGCGGCGCCCAGCGCGGCCAGCACCGGCTCCAGGATGTCCAGGGCGGCGCGCGGCTGCAGCGCCCCGCGCTCCCGCAGCACGTCACGCAGGG
The DNA here is from genome assembly GCF_042678285.1 of Streptomyces caeni. Lineage (NCBI taxonomy): Bacteria > Bacillati > Actinomycetota > Actinomycetes > Kitasatosporales > Streptomycetaceae > Streptomyces > Streptomyces caeni. The sequence goes on along the minus strand of NZ_JBHUDX010000024.1, from coordinate 9,869 downwards.
TGCACCCGGCGACGTACTCCATGGCGAGATAGACGTACGATCCGTCGGCGCCCTGGTCGAAGACCTGCACCACGTTCGGGTGGGCGAGCCGGGCCACCGACTTGGCCTCGCGTATGAAGCGCTCGACGAACGAACCGTCGGCGGCCAGCGCCGGGTGCATCACCTTGAGCGCGAGGACACGGTCGAGGCGGGTGTCCACGGCCCGGTAGACCGTGGCCATCCCGCCGACCGCGATCCGCGCGTCGACGCGATAACGGCCGTCGAGCACCCGCCCGACGAGAGGGTCCTGAAGGGTCGTATCCACGCAGGTGAGTGTACGAGGACCCACTGTCGGCCCCGGCCGTTCCGCCGAACCGGGGCACGACTGCAGCCGACCTGTGACGCACGCCGCGCCCGTGCGCACCCGCCTGGCGCGCGGGGCGGGACTTCGCGCCCGGCCGGCTCTGCTGCACGGGCCGGGTCCGGCGCGGGCGGTGTGCCCGGCCGGTTCAGAAGGCGGGCCGCTCCGGGTCCAGGCGGCCCATGCCCTCCGTCGGCGACGACGCCTGGGCGAAGTGGCGCCGCGGGATGCGGCCCGCCCGCCGTGCCAGCCGGCCCGCCTCCACCGCGTGCCGCATGGCCTCCGCCATCAGCACCGGCTCCTGCGCCCGGGTCACGGCCGAGGCGAGCATCACACCCGCACAGCCCAGCTCCATCGCCAGCGCGACGTCCGACGCCGTACCCGCGCCCGCGTCCAGGATGACCGGCACGCGCGCGTGCTCCACGATCAGCTGGAAGTTGTGCGGGTTGCGGATGCCGAGCCCCGAGCCGATCGGCGAGCCGAGCGGCATGATCGCGGCGCAGCCCGCATCCTCCAGCCTGCGCGCGAGCACGGGGTCGTCGTTCGTGTACGGCAGCACCGTGAAGCCCTCGTCGACCAGCGTCTCGGCCGCCTCCAGCAGTTCGATCGGGTCGGGCAGCAGGGTCCGCTCGTCGGCGATGACCTCCAGCTTCACGAGATCCGTGCCCAGTGCCTCGCGCGCCAGGCGGGCGGTCAGCACGGCCTCGCCCGCGGTGAAGCAGCCCGCCGTGTTGGGCAGCACCCGGATGCCCAGCTTGTCGAGCACGGACAGCACCGAGCCGTGCACCGAGGCGTCCACGCGGCGCATCGCCACGGTCGTCAGCTCCGTACCGGAGGCCGCCAGGGCCCGTTCCAGCACATCGAGGCTGGGCGCACCCCCGGTGCCCATGATCAGCCGCGATGAGAGGGTCGTACCACCGAGGACGAAGGGGTCGTCGGCCATGGGTCAGCCTCCTTGGACGGCGGTGAGGACCTCGACGCGGTCCCCCTCGTGGAGGGACGTCGACGACCACTGCCCGCGTGGGACGACGGTTTCGTTGACGGCGGCGGCCACGCCGGAGGGCGCCGTCGTGAGGGTCTGCACGACCGCGTCGAGCGCGGTGCCCGGAGCCACCCGCCGGGGCTCCCCGTTGACCGAGATGTTCATGCGGGCTGCTCCGTGAGCGTGGCGGCGAAGCGCCCGGGGGTGAAGGGGCGGGCGGCGGCCGGAAGGTCGCCGGTGGTCAGGACGTGTGCCATGACGTCGCCGGTGACCGGCGTCAGCAGGACGCCGTTGCGGTGGTGGCCGGTGGCCAGCAGCAGGCCGTCAAGAGCGCTCGGGCCGAGCAGCGGCGCGTTGTCCGGGGAGGCCGGGCGCAGCCCCGCCCGGGTCTCGGCGAGCGGCAGCTCGGTGATCCCCGGCATCAGCTCGTGCGCGTCCCGCAGCAGCTCGTACACCCCGCCCGCGGTGACCGTCGTGTCCCAGCCCAGTTCCTCGCTGGTCGCCCCGATGACCAGCTCGCCGTTCTCGCGCGGCACCAGATACAGCGGGCCGCCGCGGACGACGGCCCGCACGGTGCGGCTCAGGAAGGGCGCGTACCGCTTCGGCACGGTCAGCCGCACCACCTGCCCCTTCACCGGGCGCACGGGCGGCACCACCTCGTCGGGGACGCCCGCGAGACGCCCGCTGAGGCTGCCCGCGGCCAGGACGACCTGCCCCGCGGCGAGGTCGGTGCCGTCGGCCGTCCTGACCCCGCGGGCCCGCTCCCGCGCCACCGAGAGCCGCTCCGCCCACGCCCGGTGGAAGACCACCCCGGCGCGCTCGCAGGCAGTCACCAGGGCCGCGGCGAGCCGGCGCGGGTCGATCTGGTGGTCGCCGTCGACCCTGAGCCCGCCGCGCACACCAGGCGCGAGCATGGGCTCCAGCCGGCGGCACTCCCGCCCGCTCAGCCACTCCGACTCCAGGCCGGACTGCTGCTGCAGCGCGTGCAGTTCGCGCAGCTGGGCCCGGTCGTCGGCGTCGAGCGCGACGGCGAGTGTGCCGCAGCGGCGGTAACCGAGGTCCAGGCCGGCGGCCTCGGTCAGCTCGGCGGCGAAGTCCGGGTAGCGGCGCGCGGACTCCAGATTGAGGCCGAGCAGCGTCTGCTCGCCGTAGTGCAGTTCGGTGACGGCGGCGAGCATCCCGGCGGCCACCCGGGCCGCTCCGCCGCCCGGCTCGGGATCCACCACCGCCGTGGCCAACCCGTGCTGCGCCGCCCGCCAGGCGGTCACGAGCCCGATGATCCCGCCCCCGATGACGAGGACGTCCGACACGGTCGACACGTCGTCCGATGTACGCGACATGGGCGTCCAGCCCCTCCCTTCGCCGGCATGACCCGGATCAGGTTCGTACGGTCGGAGGCCGCCCCAGCCTCCCTCTCAGCCCGGTGCGTCCGGGCTCCCGCGAGTGCTTACGGGGCCACCCTAGCCCGTGCCGTATGCCTCGGTAAGGGAGCCTCCGCCCCGGCGGCCGCGGGCCGGGCGGCGGCTGTGGAACACATCACCCGGCACGCACGCTGACTGACAAATCGTCAGGTGACTATGGTGATCAGGTGAGCGATCAGACGCAGCAACGGGACGGTGCGGTCCGGCATGTCGTCGTGGTGGGCGCGGGCATGGCCGGGGTGCAGACCGCGGTCGCCCTGCGGGAACAGGGCTTCACCGGCGAGGTGACGCTGATCGGCGCGGAGCCGCACCAGCCGTACGACCGGCCGCCGCTGTCGAAGGCCGTCCTGCTCGGCAAGGCCGAGGGTTCCGCCTTCGAGGTCGACTTCGAGGCCCTGGGCATCGAACTCCGGCTGGGCCGCGAAGTGCTCGGCGTACGCCCCGGCGACCATGAGCTGGACACCGCGCAGGGCCCCGTCCCGTACGACGTCCTGGTCGTCGCCACCGGAGCGGAACCGATCCGGCTGCCGGGCGCGGAGGGCGTCCCCGGTGTGCATCTGCTGCGCACCCTGGACGACGCCGAGCGGCTGCGGCCGGTCCTCGCGCGCCGGCACGACATCGTCGTCGTGGGCGCGGGCTGGATCGGTGCCGAGTTCGCCACCGCCGCGCGCGAGGCGGGCTGCGCGGTGACCGTGGTGGAGGCGGCGGACCGGCCGCTCGCGGGGGCGCTGCCCGCCGAGGTGTCCGCCCCGATGGCGGCCTGGTACGCCGACAGCGGGGCCGAGCTGCGCACCGGCGCGCGCGTGGAGCGCGTCGAGCCGGGGGCCGTGGTGCTCGACGACGGCTCGCGGGTGCCCGCGGACGCGGTGGTCGTGGGCATCGGAGCGCGTCCGGCCACCGCGTGGCTCGCCGGCTCGGGCATCGCCCTGGGCGTCCACGGAGAGGTGCTGGCCGACGAACACCTGCGCGCCTCGGAGCCGGACGTGTACGCGGTCGGCGACTGCGCGTCCTTTCCGTCGGGGCGGTACGAGGAGCGGCTCCTCGTGCACCACTGGGACAACGCCCTGCAGGGGCCGCGGGCGGTCGCCGCGAACATCGTCGGGGAGGCCCCGGTGGCGTACGACCCGGTGCCCTACTTCTGGTCGGAGCAGTTCGGCCGCTTCGTCCAGTACGTGGGCCACCACGCGTCCGCCGACACGACGGTGTGGCGCGGGGACCCGGAGGGCGCCGCGTGGACGGTGTGCTGGCTGCGGTCCGGCCGCCTGGTGGGTCTCCTGGCTGTGGGCCGCCCCAGGGACCTCGCCCAGGGCCGCCGCCTGATCGAGTCCGGCGTGCCGATGAACCCGGACGTGCTGTCGGACCCGTCCCGCCCCCTGAAGGAGGCCACGGCGTAGTCGCCTCCGGCCCCTTCCCCGGTACCTCGCCGCACGGCCGGGCGGGGCGGTCCTCTGTGTTGCGGCGGCCTGTCCGGGTCCGGGTTCGGGCGTGCGCCGCGGCTGTATGCGGGCGGTGCTCCGGCCCGGGGTGTGCTGAGTGGGGGCGGGTCTGCGGGCTCTCCGGCACCCGCCGCGCGCCCGGGTGCGGCGGTCTTTTGGCTCACCGGCGGCCGTCCGGGCGCGGAGGCCCGCGGCGCATGCGCGGCAGCCGTGCGGCCGGCGCGGGTGCCGCCCGGTGGCACGTTTCCGCTCCCGCTCCCGCGCAGGCGCGCCGACGTGCCGGGGCGGCGTCCCCCCGCCGGAGGCAACCGGCCCCCGGTCGGAGGCAACCGGCCCCCGGTCGGAGGCGCCCCGCTTCCGACTGTCAGTCCGGGATGGCACGCTTGATCCCGTGACCGAGATTGACGCAAAGATCGATGCTCTCGTCCCCGCCTGGCTCACCCTCCCCGACATCGCGGAAATGCTCGGTGTCGAGGTGACCCGCGTGCGGCAGCTGGTCAAGGAGGGCCAGCTCATCGCCGTACGCCGTGGTGAGAACCGCGCGCTGCACGTCCCCGCCGCCTTCATCGACGGGGACAAGGTCGTCAAGGGCCTCTCCGGCACCCTGACGCTCCTGCGGGACGACGGTTTCACGGTCGAAGAGATGCTGGAGTGGCTGTTCACCCCCGACCCGACCCTGCCCGGCACCCCCGCGCAGGCGCTCAGCGAGAATCGCGGCACGGAGGTGAAGCGCCGCGCCCAGGCGCTCGCCGTCTGAGCAAGGAACAACCATCCGGCGTACGGGCCGCGGTCCCGGGCCACGGCCCCGGGCCGCTCGCGCCCGCCGCGGCCCGTACGCCACCGACCACGGGGGGACCCCACCGTGCCCGAGACCGCCCGCACCACCCGGCTCGCCGACGCCCGCGTCTACCTGTGCACGGACGCCCGCAAGCGCCAGGGCGACCTCGCCGAGTTCCTGGACGCGGTCCTCGCCGGCGGCGTCGACATCGTGCAGCTGCGCGACAAGGGCATGGAGGCCGCCGAGGAGCTGGAGCACCTCCAGGTCTTCGCCGACGCCTGCGCACGCCACGGCAGACTGCTGGCGGTGAACGACCGCGCGGACGTCGCCCACGCCGCCGCCTCCGACGTGCTGCACCTCGGCCAGGGCGACCTCCCCGTGCCCGCGGCCCGTGCCGTCCTCGGTGACGACGTCCTCATAGGCCGCTCCACGCATTCGGAGGCGGAGGCCGGGGCCGCCGCCGTCCAGGAGGGCGTGGACTACTTCTGCACGGGCCCCTGCTGGCCCACCCCCACCAAACCCGGCCGCCCGGCCCCCGGCCTCGGCCTGGTCCGCCACACCGCCGCGCTCCGCACGGACCGGCCCTGGTTCGCCATCGGCGGCATCGACCTCGGGAACCTCGACGAGGTCCTGGAGGCCGGTGCCCGCCGCGTGGTCGTGGTGCGCGCGATCACCGAGGCGGACGACCCGGGCGCGGTGGCGGCCGAGTTCGCCAAGCGGCTGCGCACGCTCTAGGGCCGCGGAAACCCTCTGGTGGGGCCGCGGAAACCCTCCGGGGCGGTCCGCGGGGGGCCGGAGTGTCCGACAGCTGGACAACAAATCGACAATTCGGGCAAATTTCCTGCGCCTGGTTGGGGGACCGCCGCCCCCTGGTTAACCTGCGAGTATGGCCTTCGGAACCGCATCCACCAGGACTGATCGCGCACGGACGGTGCGCGACATCCTCGCCGCCGGCAAGATGACGTACTCGTTCGAATTCTCGGCGCCGAAGACCCCCAAGGGCGTGCGGAACCTGTGGAGCGCGCTTCGGAGGGTCGAGGCGGTGGCCCCGGACTTCGTCTCCGTGACCTACGGCGCGGGCGGCTCCACCCGCGCGGGCACGGTCAAGGAGACCCAGCAGATCGTCGCCGACACGACGCTCACCCCGGTCGCCCACCTCACCGCCGTGAACCACTCCGTCGCCGAACTGCGCAACATCATCGGCCAGTACGCCGACGCCGGGATCCGCAATATGCTCGCCGTGCGCGGCGACCCGCCCGGCGACCCCATGGGCGAGTGGGTGCCGCACCCCAAGGGCCTGACCTACGCCGGCGAACTCGTCCGGCTCATCAAGGAGTCCGGCGACTTCTGCGTCGGCGTCGCGGCCTTCCCCGAGATGCATCCCCGTTCCAGCGACTGGGAGACCGACGTCGCGCACTTCGTCGACAAGTGCCGGGCCGGCGCCGACTACGCAATCACGCAGATGTTCTTCCAGCCGGAGTCGTATCTGCGTCTGCGTGACCGGGTCGAGGCGGCAGGCTGCGCCACCCCGGTCATCCCCGAGGTCATGCCCGTCACCAGCGTGCGGATGCTGGAGCGTCTGCCACAGCTCAGCAACGCGGCCATCCCCTCCCGTCTGAAAGAGCGGATCCTCGCGGCGAAGGACGATCCGGCGGCTGTACGCTCGATCGGGATCGAGTTCGCCACGGAGTTCTGCGCGAGGCTGTTGGCAGAGGGAGCGCCCGGACTGCACTTCATTACACTCAACAACTCCACGGCGACACTGGAAATCTACGAAAATCTAGGTCTGCACCATCCGCAGCGGGCCTAGACCGGTCGCACCGCCGTACGACACACTGCGTAGCGGTCACTGGGAGAGGGGCGTACATGGGCTGGACGGTCCTCTACATCGCGTTCGGCATCGTCGCGCTGTGGCTGCTCGGCGAAGTGCTGCTGCAGTACAAGGCGCGCCTTCGCTGGCGGCTGCTCGCATTCGGGGGTTTCCTCGGCGTCGTGCTCGGCGTGCTGATCCCGTCCGTGGTGGTCATCGGCCTGGGCGCGGCCGCGTTCGCGGTCGGGCAGACCTACGTCACACTGTCGTTCCGGCGCGGCTTCGCGGCAGGCTGGGCGGTCGGCAACCGCCCGCGTGAGGGCGAAGACGGCGGCAGCAAGCGCCGCCGGGGTGAGGCCGCGCGCCAGGAACCGGCGACGGACGCCCACGAGGCCGGGTCGGCGGCCGACGGGACGTACGGGCAGGACGACGGGTACGACGACGACCGCGACGATGTCTTCACCCGCCCGCAGCCGCCCGCGGAGAACGCGGCCGAGGCGACCGCCGTCTACGAGCCGCAGCCGCTGCCCGAAGACACCGGTTCCTACGGCGTCTACAGCGACGCGGCGTACGAGGCCGGGGCCGGGGCCGACCCGTCCTACGCCGCCTCCGCCGACCCCTCCTACGCGGGCTCCGGCGAGACCCAGGACCAGCAGGCCTACGCGTACGACGGCTACCCCGGCTACGGCCAGCAGCAGTACGGCTACGACAACGGCCAGCAGCAGTACGACGGCTACTCCGACCCGTACCCCGGCACGCAGACCTACGGCGGCGGCTCCTACGACACCGCGTACGGCGGCGAGCAGCAGTACGGGCAGCAGGCGTACGGCCAGGACCAGTACGCCACCGGCGCGTACGGCGAGACCCCGCCCGGCGGTGTGTGGGTTCCCCAACAGCGCACCGCGGACGACGCGTTCGGCGGCGAACTGCCGCCGGAGCAGCCCTACCCCTACCAGGGCAACGGCACGGCGCAGGGCAACGGCTACGACGAGCAGTACCGCTTCTGACCGGTCACGGGCGGCAGCACCGGATCCCTCACTGCGATCCCCGGAAGTCCGGCCCCTCCACGATGAGCCCGGCGACCAGGGCGCCCGACATGCCGGCGTGCGGCAGACCGCCACCGGGGTGGGACCAGCCGCCGACCGTGAACAGTCCGGGCACACGGGTGCTGTTGGACGGGTGCAGCAGACGCCCGCCGCCCGCGGCCAGCGCCGGCGCGGGGATCGCGCCGCCGGGTGCGCCGGTGTCCTCGGCGATGTCGGCCGGTGTACGCACCTCGTGCCACAGGACGCGTTCGCGCAGGCCGGGTATCGCACGCGTGGCGGCGTCCAGGACGCGGCCGACGTCGCCCTCGGACACCCTCGCGCCGGAGGGGACCGTGACCGTCAGCGTGACCGCCTCGTGCCCCGCGTCCGGCACCAGCGCCGGGTCGTCCGGGCGTAGTACGGTCACCGTCGGTGCGGGCGCCGGCCCCGCGGGTTCGCCGAAGAGCCGCTCCAACTCGCCCTCGCGGTCGGCCGTGTGGATCACCGTACGGTGCGCGGTGCCCTCCGGTCGGCCACCGCGCAGCGCCAGCAGCACGGTCAGCCGGCTGGGCAGCCCCTGCCGCGGCCTGACCTCGTCCGCACCCCGCGCGCCCGCCGTCCCCGGGAGCACACGGTCCAGCACGGCGGGCGCCACCCCGGACACCACCAGGTCCGCCTCCACCACCGACCCTCTCCCGGAGCCGGGCGCCCCGCAGACGTCCCCGGCCAGCTCGACCCCGGCCACCCGGCCGTCCTTCTCGAGGATCCCGGTGACCTCGGCGCCGAACACGAACTCCACCTTCCGGGCCACGCACCGCTCGTACACGGCACGCGCCAGCTCCCGCATCCCGCCGCCCACGCGCCAGGTGCCGAACGCGTGCTCCAGGTAGGGCAGCACGGCCGCGCTCGCGGGAGTGGCCCGGGGGTCCAGGCCGTACGCCAGCGCATGGCTCTCCAGGAGGGCCGTCAGCCGTGGGTCGCGCAGCTCCCAGGCGCCGACCTCGGCGAGCGTGCCGGCCCGCCGGGTGCGCAGCAGCCGCTTGTGCGGCACCGCCGGGTACGGCTCGCGCTCGGCAAGCACCTGCCAGTTCGGCCACAGGGGCTCCTCCAGGAGCGGCCTGCGCGCGCGGTCCCATGCCTCGCGGGCCCGCACCAGGAAGTCGCCCCAGCGCCCCCCGGCCCCGCCGCCGAGCGCTCCGTCCAGCGCGGACACCACGCCGGCGCGCGACACGTTCGGCAGCGAGACCTCCGTGCCGTCCGCGAAGACGTGCCGAGAGGAGGGGTCCACCTGAACCAGCTCGACGCACTCCTCCAGGGGCTGCTTCCCGGTCTTGACGAACAGATCGCGGTAGACCGCGGGCAGCGGCAGCAGGCCCGGCCCGGTGTCGAAGGAGAAGCCGTCCCGGGCGAAACGGCGCAGCGCGCCGCCGTACGTCTCCGTGCGCTCGTAGATCACCACCCGGTGGCCCGCGACGGCCAGCCGGGCGGCGGCCGCCATCGCGCCCATCCCGGCGCCGATCACCGCAATCCGTGCCATGACCGCGACCTTATCGGCCCTCGCCGACAATCCGGACGCGGGGCGGTGACCAGCGCCTGCGACGTATCCGGGGGTGTACGGCACTCCGGGGCGGCCCCGGCCGCCCCGGTCCGGGCGAGCAGGGGAGCGCACGCCGTCCCCACCGGGCCGGGGAGGCGGCGCACTGGGGGTGAGCGCCCAGGGCTGAGTATCCGTACCTAGCCGGTGAGATGAGTACGCGGGCGGATGGGCTCCGACCTGCGCGAACGGAAGAGTGGAGGCACGGAAAGGGGCGCGGCTCCGGTACCGCCGACACGGGGCGGCGGAACGGCGCCCGCCCTTGGCCGCTCCTTCCGCCGGCACGGCTCGGCGGAAGCGAGACACGGGGGGGGCCGGGGGACGACCGAACGGGGGCCCGACGGGGGAGAACGGGGGCACGGCAGAGCGCCGGTCCGGGGCGGTCCGCGAGAGCGCGGACACACCGGACCGGCGCTTTCTCGCTCCTAGCTTGACGTTTAACCTCGCAGGTCACCCGACCTGCTGATCTGCGGTTCTTTCCGG
>NZ_JBHUDX010000023.1:30597-66155 GCF_042678285.1 Streptomyces caeni | reverse complement strand
AAACGCGCCGAAACGATCAAGGAACACAAACAGCAGCGAGGTTAAACGCCAAGCTCAGGAGGCGTCGATGAACCGGTCGAGCACGCGCACCCCGAACTTCAGCGCGTCCACCGGGACCCGCTCGTCGACCCCGTGGAACATGCCCGCGAAGTCCAGCTCCGGCGGCAGCTTCAGCGGCGCGAAGCCGAAGCAGCGGATCCCCAGGTCGGCGAACGACTTGGCGTCGGTACCGGCCGAGAGCATGTACGGCACGGCGCGGGCGATGGGGTCCTCGGCCGACAGCGCGGTCTGCATGGCCTCGACCAGCGCACCGTCGAAGGTGGTCTCCAGGGCCTTGTCCGTGTGCACGTCCTCGCGCTTGACGCGGGGACCGAGGACGCGGTCGAGGTCGGCGAGGAACTCCTCCTCGTATCCCGGCAGGTAGCGCCCGTCGACGTGCGCGGTGGCCTGGCCCGGGATCACATTGACCTTGTAACCGGCGCCCAGCTGGGTCGGGTTGGCGGTGTTCTGCAGCGAGGCCCCGATCAGCTTGGCGATGCCGCCGAGCTTGGCGAGCGTCTCGTCCATGTTCTCGGGGTCGAGTTCGGTGCCGAGCGCGTCGCCGAGTTCGTCGAGGAAGTGCCGCAGCGTCTTGGTCACGCGCACCGGGAACCGGTGGCGGCCCAGGCGTGCGACGGCCTCGGACAGCTCGGTGATGGCGTTGTCCCGGTGGATCATCGAGCCGTGCCCGGCGGTGCCGTCCACGGTCAGCTTCATCCAGTGCATGCCCTTCTGGGCGGTCTCCACGAGATACAGCCGCAGCCGCTCGTTGACCGTGAACGAGAACCCGCCGACCTCGCCGATCGCCTCGGTGACGCCCTCGAAGAGCCCGGGGTGGCGGTCGACCAGGTGCCGGGCGCCCCAGGTGCCGCCCGCCTCCTCGTCCGCGACGAAGGCGAGGACGATGTCTCGGGGCGGCCGGCGTCCGCTGCGCAGCCGGTCCCGGACGACCGCAAGGGTCATCGCGTCCATGTCCTTCATGTCGACCGCGCCCCGCCCCCACACGCACCCGTCGGCGATCTCGCCGGAGAACGGATGGTGCGTCCAGTCCTGCGCGTTGGCCGGTACCACGTCGGTGTGGCCGTGGATCAGCAGCGCGGGCCGCGAGGGGTCCTCGCCCTCGATACGCGCCACCGTGGAGGCCCGGCCCCGGTGCGACTCGATGATCCGCGGTTCGAGTCCCACCTCCGCCAGCTTCGCGGCGACGTACTCGGCGGCCTCGCGCTCGCCGGGGCCGGAGTGGTCGCCGTAGTTGCTGGTGTCGATCTGGATCAGCTCGCGGCAGAGGTCCACGACCTCGTCCTCGCCGGTGACGCTCCTGGCCGTGTCCGTCTCGGTCACGCTGCTTCCTCCCGCTGTCACTGCCGGTGGTTCCCCCCTCATCCTCCCCCGATCCCGGCCGCGCCCCAAGCGGGCCGCCGTCCCCGTCACGGGCCGTTCACTCGGGAACAGGGTGTGATCGAACGGCCCCGAAAGCCTGGTAATGTTTCCTTCGTCGCCGCGGGGAAACCCCGACGACAGACACCTGGTCCGGGTGGCGGAATGGCAGACGCGCTAGCTTGAGGTGCTAGTGCCCTTTATCGGGCGTGGGGGTTCAAGTCCCCCCTCGGACACTCACCAGCAGGCTTGCGCCTGCCGAAAAGCTCGTCCGCCCCGGTAGGGGCTGGTGTCCGGGTGGTGTCGAGCGCAGGCGTTCCGGCAGCTGCTCTGGGTGGCCGATGATCGCCTGGGCATGATCGCCCGTCGTGCTGCTTCGACTTCTTCGAGACGATCACCCCCTGACCGGGATACGGCTGCATGTGTTCGCGGTGATCCAGCATGTCGGCACGGCGACCCGGGGCGAGCCGGTAGGCCCCGGAGTCCTATGGGGTGTTTCGAAAGTCCTGTGCGGTGCCCGCGGTGTCCGGTGCGTGCTCTCGGCGTGCCGGACGAAAGCCCTCGTACTGGACGTACTCGGGGTTCCGGCCGGTGCGGCGAGTGGGGGTGCCCCCTGCTCGAAGAGCTTGGGGGAGCGTGCCGGGCGCCGTGGGTGCTGTGCGGGACTTTCGAAACACCCCCTAGCTCAGACACCGGGGAGCAAGTAACCCGCCGGTAGCTTTCAGGGCTTCGCGGCCGTGGTCTTCTTGGGCTGGCGGGGCACGGTCTTCGTCTTGTCGAGGTGGCCATACACCGTCGACCGGGGCACACCGAACATGTCGGCGATCTGCTGGACGGTCTTCTCTCGTTCGTCGTAGAGCCGTTGGGCGAACGCGGCCTGGTCCGCAGTGAGCTTCGGCCGGCGCCCGCCGACCCGGCCGCGAGAACGAGCGGCGGCGAGTCCGTCGTTGGTGTTCGCCACGATCAGCTCGCGCTGGAGTTCGGCGAGCACGGACAGCATCCCGAACATCGCCCGACCCTCCATCGTGGCGGTGTCAATGCCTTGCTCGATGACGTGCAGCCCGATGCCGCGCTCGCGCAAGTCGGCACCGAGGGTCACCAGATGCAGCACGGACCGGGAGAGCCGGTCGAGCCGGGTGACCTTCAGTGTGTCGCCCTCGCGCAGCAGTTGGAGGAGGAGATCGAGCTTCGGCCGGGACGCCTTCGCGCCGCTCGCCTTGTCGACGTGGATGTTGTCGCGGTCGACGCCGGCCCGTAGCAGGACGTCGATCTGCTGATCGGGGTTCTGGTCAGCGGTCGAGACCCGCGCGTAGCCGATGAGCATGTGCCGGAATCTATCGGGCGGACCGTTCACCGACGTTGATGACGGTCGTTTGCCGACACTCAGCGTCGAAGGTGAGGTACCAGGCAAGCGCTCAGCCTGGAATGAGTGCATCCCACTGATCGCGAGTCGGGCCGTCGTGCGCTGGCGAGAAGTCTGGGTGGTCGGCCAGCCAGTCGGTAACGGCTCGGTTCACTTCGTCGGTGCCGTAGGCATCGTCGGCCGGTCGCAGGAGATGGCGTACCTGGGCACGGGCTCGCATGACGACGGGATCGTCAAAGGCGCAGGCGGCCAGGGCAGCAGCCTGTCGATCCGAGGGTGGTGAGCTCTCTCCAAGGCGTTGCTCGTTGGCGCGGTCGGCCGTCACCTGCGCGTCGAACAAGGGGCGGAGGGCCTGTGCGGTCCAGGTGTGGTAGCCAATGGGGTCCGCGGCGATCTGGTCGGCATGGGCGGCGAGGTGCTGGGCGGCGCGCAGGCCGAGGGCAGCGCCATGGCCCGAGGTGGGGTTGGTGTGGATAAGACTGTCCCCGACGTTGACCAGGCCAGTGACGATAGGTCCGTCATCGTCGACGAGGGCGGTCCAGCGGTTGTCCAGGCCGGCCATCGCCAGGACGGCTGTCTGTGGTTCGGGGGCCAGGTCGAGCCAGGCGGCGGTGGCGGGGAAGAGGCGGGCGACGGCCTCGAACACGGCGGGGTCGGTGAGCGCGCCTCGGGTCGGATCACTCGTGGAGAGCACCAGGTGCGCCGCGAAGATGTCGTTGTCGGAAGGGAAGACGCCAGCGAGAGCGAACGGTGCGGCCGAGCCGGTCTTTACCCGTCCGGGGTCACGCGGGCCGTCGGCGCGCAGGCGGTACCAGCGGCACAGATAAGCGATCCCGGTGCGGTGGCTGTCGGTCACGGGCGGGCGGGAGCCGGCCGCGGTCAGCCAGGAGGGGACGGGCGAGCGGCGGCCGGCCGCGTCGACGACGAGGTCCACCTGGTGCATTTCCGCGCCCACCTGTACGCCGGTAACACGGGCAGGGCGGCCCTCCTCGAAGGTGAGGGCGCGCACCCGGCAGCCTTGCCGCACTTCGACGGTGGGCTCCCGCCGCACGGCCGCGGTCAGGGCGGCCTCCAACACGATGCGGCGGGCGCGCAGGGTCACCAAGTCCTCATCGCCGGCCCGGTGCGGCGGATGCTCATCGAACCAGTTGAAGTCGTGGTATTCCCGGGCTCCGCGTGCCAGCAGGTCCGTGTAGACATCGGGGGTCTCGGTGCGCAACACGGTGCGGACGGGCGCGAGAAAAGAGTGGGGATGGTTGGCCTGCGGGACTCGGGGCCTGTCCCAGCAAAAGAAGTCCCGGTTCAGGTCGTCTCCGGCCTGCCGTGCAGCCTGCTCGAACAACGTGACCGTATGGCCCCGTCGGCCAAGCATGAGCGCCGTCCCTAGCCCGCTGATTCCCCCACCGATCACCGCAACCCGCGCCACCGAATTCCCCTTCGCGTCGTGTTGCGGAATGAGCCTACTGCTAGACGATCTTCAGTTCGAAATCAGCGTCGTCCGTCGCGGTGCGGGGGCGGGGCATGGCGGCGGCCGGTGCCAGGTCGAGCCTCTTGTCCATGTCCAGGCGGAAGGTGCCGTACGGGTTGACGTTGGACCAGAACAAAGCGGTCAGCCCACGCCGGTCCTCGTCGGTGAGCTTCTCCGTCCATGCCGGTTCGGCCAGCACCCGCTGGAGCAGCAGGGTGTTGACGTGCACGCGTGCGGACTGCAGCAGGTGCAGCGCGAGCATCGACGTCTCGGCGTGCTCCTTGCCGAACCCTGGGCGGTTCACCGACGCCATGCTGTTCGGCCACAGAGCTTCCGCAAAAACCCGTTGGCGGAACCACGGCAGCCACTGCTACGTTTCCGGAGGCCGTGCAAGAGAGCGAGGAGGTGGTACCCGTGAACGTATCGACATGGGTGCTCCCCTCCGGGGTCGCGGTCGGGCGATAGGTCGTCCGGGAGCGCCGTTCAATGGCACTCCCGAAAGGCACGACCATGCACTTCACTTCTGAACAGCGTCTCGACGACGCTGTTCTCGAGCGCGAATTCACCCTCGGTGAGATCCCCGGCATCCTGTGGACGCCCGCATCCACATCCGCGTCCGCACCGGCGCCGCTGATCCTGCTCAGCCCCCCTCCTCTCGGGCTGCGCAAGACGTACCCCCGGCTGGTGGCCCGAGCCCGGCACGCTGCGGCGGACGGCTTCGCCACGGCTACCATCGAGCTCCCCGGAAGCGGCGACCGGCCCCGTTGGCCCGGCGCCGAGCAAGCCCGCGCCGGCCTGCGCCGGGCCATGGAGGCCGGCGAGCCGGTCAGCGACGAGATCATCGACGCCCTCGTCCTCCCGCTCGTCGACAAGTCGGTCCCGGAATGGCAGGCCGCCCTGGACGCCCTCCTGTCGCTGCCCGAGATCGGCGGCCCGGTCGGGTACTCGGGGGGAGTGATCTCCATCGGGACCCGGCTGGCGGTGGTCGAGCCGCGCATCTCGGCCGCTGTTCTGTTCGCCGGGAGTTTCGTCCCCCGGGCCATGTTCGAGGAGGCCCGCCAGGTCACCATTCCGCTGCACGTCCTGCTGCAGTGGGACGACGAAGGGAACGACCGGCAGGCGACCCTGGACCTCTTCGACGCCTTCGGCTCCAAGGAGAAGACCCTGCACGCCAACATGGGCGGGCACACCGGCGTCCCGCAGTCCGCAGGCGACGAAGCGGGCCGATTCCTCGCCCGGCACCTGAAGTGACGCCGGGCCGTCAAGCCACCAGCAGACGGGGAGCCGTGTCGGCCAGGATGCTGACCATCTAGGGACAGGTCCCGGCCCTCCTCGGCTCTCTACACCACGGGCCCCTGCCAGACTCCCGGCAGGGGCCCGCACTGCCCGAAGCCATGAACTGCTCGACATCTGCAGAGCTTCGCAGGCTGCGCTCGACCAGCTGCTGGAACGGCTGGTCGATGTCCCCACGCCAGCCGGGACGACACCCCGCGAGATCGGAGTCCCAGCGACCGCGACGCTCCCGCCGATCGTCGCCGTCAACCAGGGCAAAAGCTAAGCTACTTGACAAACCTGATTCCACAGAAACCGGGTACGGCGCCGTGCGCACGTGCTCGTCCGGCTTGCCGATCGCGGCGTCGGCGAGCTTGAAGAGGATGCCCTCCTTGCCGCGGACCTTCCTCAGCTCCGCCGTCAGATGCCTCTCCACCCGGCGCTCGGTACGGGCGTTGATCTTCTGCACCAGGGCAACCAGCAGATCCACCAGGGCATCGGTGATCTCCGCCTGCCGAGAGGAGCACAGCGCCGCGAGCAGCGTGATCCGTACGTCCTCGGCGGTGTCCCGGAAATCCGAGGGGTACATCTTGATCGCCCGCGCCCGCCAGGCGGCCAGCAGCTTCTTCGAGCAGTCTGCGAACAGCCCGTCGGGCAGACCGAGTCTGCGCACGTCGTTCAGCTTGGTGATCTCCGTCAGCAGGGAGTCCAAGCCGACCGCGCCCGGGTCGCGCTTGAGCGCGGCCAGCAACGCGGTGCCGTCCTCGTTGTCCTCCCCGACCAGAGCCAGCAGCCGGGCCGTGCCCGCGTCACCCAGGCGCTCGATGGTCCGGGTGCAGAACGCCTTCTCCCACCGGCCCCGCGCAGCAACCAGAACCCTCTCGATCCTGGTCCGGCCCGGAGGCTCGATCTTCCTCTCCCGACACTCGACCAGCAGGGCCTCGCGCTGCCGGTCTTCCACCAGCTCGACCGGGCACACCTCGCCGGCCAGCCACGCCGTCAGCTGTTCCTCGTCCGCGAGGGTCGCCGGGCGGAAGCCCAGCGCCTCGCGGATTTGCTTACGGTGCCGCTTCGCGCCCGCCAGGTCGTACTTCGCAAGGTGGCGGCCGCCGTGGGCGACGCGGGCACGGCCAAAGGCGTCAGATTCGGCGCAGGCGGGCGCCCAGGAAGCACCGCGGGCACGGCCGCCGTCGATCACGATCGTGGTTGCCCGGAAAGTGCCGCAGCAGGCTGATCAGTGGTATGAAGAGTCGCTGCGGCCCGAAACTGCGGGCGCCGGCCGTCTGTCTCCTGGTCTTCCAGCACGTTCCGGTCGAGCGGACCGCCCGGCTGTGGCCTCCCTTCCGCCGGAGGCCGCCGATCTCGCCGACTCGGTGAACCTGATCCGGGCGCTGCTGGTCATGGGGCACATCCTGCACGCGGACGAGACCACTACCCGGATCGGGAGTGCGCGCTCCCGGTCCCACTCCCCCTCGGACACGATCTTCGACCAGCGGATGTGGCGAGTTGCGGCCCGATGGTCACAGTCCGCGTTCTCGTGTGCCTCCCGGTTGGTCCCTCCCGTGTGTCCGTTCCTAGACTCGGAGTGTGGGCCGGCCCAACGAGGAGGTCGAAGCGCTCCTTCAGGAGTACGCCGACCTCATCGCGATCACCGGAGGCGACGCCTTCAAGGCGCGCGCCTACGAGAAGGCCGCGCGTGCGATCGGCGGCTACCCCGCCGACGTCTCCCATCTGGACATCAAGGGACTGCGTGAGATCCCCGGTGTGGGCAAGTCCATCGCGGACAAGGTGACCGAGTACCTCCGCACGGGCACCGTCACCGTGGTCGAGGAGCGCCGGGCGGCGATCCCGGCCGGGGTGCGAGAGCTCATCACGATCCCCACCCTCGGGCCCAAGAAGGCGCTGACGCTCTACGAGGACCTGCACATCTCCTCGGTGAACGAACTGGCGGACGCCATACAGGCGGGCGAGCTGGAGGGCCTGAAGGGCTTCGGCAGGAAGACCGAGGAGAACATCCTGCACGGCATCGCGCTGATGCAGCGGGCGGGCGGCCGCATCCTGCTGCACATCGCGATGGACTCCGCCGAGGACATCGTCGCCGAGCTCTCCCGGGTGACCGGCTGCCGCCGCTGCGCCTACGCCGGTTCCCTGCGCCGTATGAAGGAGACCATCGGGGACATCGACGTCCTCGTCGCCGCCGACCGGTCCCGCCCCTTCATGGACGCGCTCAGCGAGCTGCCGTCCACCGGGGAGGTCATCGCCCACGGCGAGAAGAAGACGTCGATCCGCACGGTGAAGGGCGTGCAGGTGGACCTGAGGGTGCTGCCGCCCGGCTCCTGGGGCGCCGGACTGCAGTACTTCACCGGGTCGAAGGCGCACAACATCCGCACCCGCACGATCGCCATCCGCCAGGGGCTGAAGCTGTCCGAGTACGGGCTGTTCGAGGCCGACGGCGGCAAGGCGGTCGCCTCCCGGACCGAGGAGGAGGTCTACGCCCGGCTCGGCCTGCCGTGGATCCCGCCGGCCCTGCGGGAGGACCGGGGGGAGATCGAGGCCGGGCTGCGCGGCGAACTGCCCGAGGTGGTGACCGAGCGGGACGTCCGGGGCGACCTGCACACCCATACCGACCTGACCGACGGCCTCGCCCCGCTGGAGGAGATGGTGGCGGCCGCCGCCGGACGGGGCTACGCCTACTACGCCGTCACCGACCACGCGCCGAACCTGTACATGCAGCGCATGACCGATGAGAAGATCCTCGCCCAGCGCGAGCGGCTGCGGGCGCTGGACGGCACCCGCCACCGGATGCGGCTGCTGCACGGCACCGAGCTGAACATCGGCCCGGACGGCGAGGTGGACTGGCCGGACGACTTCCTGGAGGGTTTCGACCTCTGCGTGGCCTCCGTGCACTCCCACTTCCACCTCGGCCGCGAGGCCATGACCCGGCGGCTGGTGCGTGCCTGCGAGAACCCGCACGTGAACGTGATCGGGCATCCGACCACCCGGATCATCGGCAAACGGCCCGGCATCGACGCCGACTGGGACGAGGTCTTCGCCGCCTGCGCCCGCACCGGGACCGCGCTGGAGGTCAACGCGCAGCCCGACCGCCTCGACCTGGGCGACGAGGACATCCTGCGCGCCAGGCGGCACGGCGTGAAGTTCGCCGTCGACACCGACGCCCACTCCGTGCTCCACCTGGCCTACCTGCGCTACGGGGTCGGCACCGCGCAGCGGGGCTGGCTCACCGCGGACGACGTGGTCAACACATGGCCGCTGCCCCGGCTGCGCCGGTTCCTGAGCAAGGGCCGGAGCTCATGACGCGCCGGTCACCCGCCGCTCCCCGCGCCCCGCAGCGTACGGAGCGTGAGGGTGCCGTCGGGCTCCCGGTCGACGCCGGTGCCGAAGCCCCGGCAGTACCGGCCGAGGGTGGCGCGCAGCCACTCGGTGTCGTCGGGCGAGGGGTGCTCCAGCCGCATCCTGCGCGCCTGCAGGGGCACCATCCGCACGCCGGCCAGCCTGCCGGTGTCCGCCTCCACCGTCACCAGGTACAGCAGCCGCAGGTCGTCCCGGTAGTGCTCGTAGCCGCCGATGCCCTCGTAGTCGTCGACCAGGTCTCCGCAGCCGTACAGCACCAGCCGCCCCCGGTGGATCTCCAGGGGGCGCGGGTGGTGCGAGGAGTGCCCGTGCACGATGTCCGCGCCGGCGTCGACGAGGGCGTGGGCGAAGCGGACCTCGCCGCTCGAGACGTCGTAGCCCCAGTTGGGCCCCCAGTGGACCGAGGCGACCGCGATGTCCCCGGGGCGCTTGACCTGGCGCAGGCGGTCGGCGAACGCGGCCGTGGCGGCGGCCGACGGCCTCTCGACGAAGTCGACGCCGGACTGCTCCTCGCCGGCGGCCCAGCCGTGCGGGATCCCGCTGGTGGGCATCCCGAAGGAGAAGACCAGCACCCGTCCGCCCGTGTCCAGGGGGACGATCGCCGGCCGCCTGGCGGCGAGCGCGTCCCGGCCCGCGCCCGCCGTCCGCAGCCCCGCCCCGGCCAGGGCGTCGAGCGTCTCCTCCAGGCCGCGCCGGCCGAAGTCGAGCACATGGTTGTTGGCCAGCACGCACACGTCCGGGCGGGCCGCGGCCAGGCACGGCAGGTTGGCGGGGCTCATCCGGTAGTGGACGCCCTTGCCGGGCGCGAACTCCCCGTCAGCGGTGACGCTGGTCTCCAGGTTGATCACCCGCACGTCGGGCGCGGCGCCGTCCAGAACCCCCAGCGCCTCACCCCAGGGCCAGCTGAAGCCGACAGGCCGGGGAATCGGGCCGTTCGCGTCCTCGGCGAGGTCGACGTAGGCCCGGGCGTCGTGGATGTACGCCTCCCGCAGCGCCGGGTCGCCGGGGTGCGGAAGGATCTGGTCGACGCCCCGGCCGAGCATCACGTCGCCGCCGAGGAACAAGGTGACCGTGCCCTCGTGCATGTTCCCACGCTAAAGCGGTCCCGGGCGGTGTGCGAGGTCCGCGACGGGTGCACCCGTACGGTGACGGCCGACGTCACGGCCCCGGCGACGACGAGGCCGGGGACCTTCGGCCCTCCACATCCCACTGATCGGCGACAAGTCTGGAAGGTGACACCTTCCAGCACAGGAGGCGCCATGAAGCGATCGGCACCACAGCAGGCTCCCGACATCCAGGTGGAGGCCCAGGGCCAGATGCCGCCGGACGCGACGGAGTACGCGCGGGAGAAGGTGGGGGCTCTCATCGAACGGACCCGTGAACCGGTCCTGTTCGCCCGGGTCAAGCTGACCCGCATGGCGAATCCCGCCATGCAGCGGCCGGCGGTGGCCCAGGCCAACCTGGACGTCAACGGGCGCCTCGCCCGGGCGCATGTCGCCGCCCCGACGATGACGGAGGCCGTGGACCTGCTCCAGGACCGGCTCTCGGAGCGCCTGCAGCGGCTTGAGCGGCACTGGGAGGCCCGCCGCGGTCGGATGCCCGTCCCGGAGCCGCACGAGTGGCGGCACGGCAGCGAGCGCGCCCAGCGCCCTGACTACTTCCCGCGTCCGGCCGAGGAGCGGCAGGTCGTGCGGCACAAGTCGTTCTCCCTGGCCCGGGAGACGCTGGACGAGGCGGCCTTCGAGATGGAGATGATGGACTACGGCTTCCACCTGTTCACCGACATCGACACCGGTGAGGACTGTGTGGTGTACCGGGGCGGCCCGACCGGCTACCGGCTCGCCCTGGCACACCCCCACAACCCACCGGTCGACGGCGCGGCCGTGCCGCTGACCGTGAGCGAGCTGCCTGCCCCCCGTATGGGCGTGGACGAGGCGAAGCAGCGGCTGGACATCAGCGGGTTCCCGTTCGTGTTCTTCACCGACGAGGCCACCGGACGCGGAAACGTCCTGTACCACCGCTACGACGGCCACTACGGCCTGATCACGCCCGTCGAGTAGCCACCCGGCCTGCCATCGCCAGACAACAAGGAGGCCCGACATGACGCACCATTCCAGCGAACCGGACGCCGAGACCCGCGCCGCCGCTTCCGGCGCGGAGACGCCGATGAGCCCGGAGGCCCGGCTGAGCCGGCTGGAATCGCAGGTCGCGACCCTGGCCGGCGCCGTCCGGGCGCTGGCCCACGGCCTGGAGAACGTCCCCGCCGAGGACACCCCGCCGGAGGAGGCGGCCAAGGGAGCCCGGCTGGCTCATGAACTCCTGCTCTCGCAGGGCCTTTAGGCCACCGCACGGCGCCGCCCCTGTCCGCGCCCGTTCCGGCCCCCTGGGGGCCGGAACGGGCGCGGACAGCAGACGCGGGTGGGTGCCGTCGTCAGACGTGGGCGGGCGCCATGTGGTCGGTGAACCAGTCGCGGGCCAGGTCGGTCACCGCCTCCAGCGCTCCGGGCTCCTCGAACAGGTGCGTGGCGCCGGGGACGACCGCGAGCCGGTTCTCACAGCGCAGCCGGGCCTGAGCCTGCCGGTTGAGGTCGAGGACGGTCAGGTCGGCGCCGCCGACGATGAGCAGCGTGGCGGCCGTGACGGCGGGCAGCCGGGGCCCGGCCAGGTCGGGCCTGCCCCCGCGGGAGACGACGGCGGCCACGGACGCCTCCGGTTCGGCGGCGGCCCACAGGGCGGCGGCCGCGCCGGTGCTGGCCCCGAAGTAGCCGATGGCGAGCCCTTCCGCCTCGGGCTGTGCGCGTACCCAGCCGGTGGCGCCGGTGAGCCGTCCGGCCAGCAGACCGGTGTCGAACACGTTGGCCCGGTCGCGCTCCTCGTCCTCGGTGAGCAGGTCGAACAGCAGGGTGCCGAGCCCGGCCCGGTTGAGGCCCTCGGCGACGAACCGGTTGCGCGGGCTGTGCCGGCTGCTGCCGCTGCCGTGCGCGAAGAGCACGATCCCGTCCGCGTCCTCGGGCACGGTCAGCCGCCCCCGCAGCCGGGTGGGCCCGGCCGTGATCTCCACCTCCCGGTCGCGGGGTCCCGCGGCACCGGCGGCCGCCGCATGGGGCCGGCGTGCCGCCCGCTCCAGGCAGGCGACGACCTCCTCGTCGTCGACCTGGGAGAAGTCGGCGTAGAACTGGCCGATCGCGAAGAAGTCCCGCGGCGTGTCGAGGCAGATCAGTTCGTCGGCCTCCCCGCTCAGGCGCGCGGTCCAGTCCCGCGGCGCGACCGGGACCGCCAGCACGATGTGCGCGGCCCCGCGGGCCCGGGCGATCCGGCAGGCCGCCCGTGCGGTGGATCCCGTGGCGACCCCGTCGTCGACCACCACCACCGTGCGCCCCTCGACGCGGGCCGGTGGCCGGTCGCCGCGGTAGCGCCGGGCCCGCCGTGCCAGTACCTCGCGCTCGCGCTCCTCGACCTGCGCCAGTTCCCCGGGTGTGACGCGGGCCTCGCGCATCACCACGTCGTTGATCACACGCACGCCGTCCTCGCCCAGCGCCCCCATTCCCAGCTCCGGCTGGTAGGGCACGCCGAGCTTCCGGACGAGGCAGACGTCCATCGGCGCGCCGAGGGCTTCGGCGACCTCCAGGGCTACGGGGACTCCGCCCCTGGGCAGCCCCAGCACCACGACGTCCTTGCCCATGAGGTGCTGGAGGCGGGCGCCCAGTTGCCGTCCCGCTTCGGGACGATCCATGAAGAACACGATTCAGCCTCCTCATTCCCGAGGAAACCAGAGCGGGATCGGCTGGGCGCTCTCCGGCGCCCCGACCGCTCTGATGTCGCCTGCGGCGGCGCGCAGCAGTTGCCGGCCCAGCAGGATCAGGGCCCGTCCGGCGGCCAGTTCGTCACCGATCTCGGGCACCGCCCGGTCGTACGGGTTGCGGTGGGCCTCCGCGCGGCTCTCCAGCAGGTTGTCACCGGTGTCCAGGACGACCCGTGCGGTGGTGTCCGGGTCGCGTTCGGAAAGGTACAGGCGCAGCGTCCACTCCTTGGCGGACGGAGGCCGGCTGCCGTCGGCTCGAGTCATCTTCCGTCCCTCCTCACGCCGCAGCGAGGCAACGGGACACAGGGGCTGTGCGGCCTTCTTCCACTGTGACTCGGATGGGCGCTTACCGCATGGGCGGGCGGTTTCCGGCCGTGCGGGACCGGCGTCACGGCCGGCCGGGGGGCGAGGCATGGTCGCGGGCCGGCCGGCGGCGGCCCCGTGCCGGTGGGCACAATGGCGGTCATGACCACGCGTTCCTGCCCGTGCGGGCTGCCCGAGGCGTACGAGGACTGCTGCGGCCGCTTCCACTCCGGCGCCGCCCTCGCGCCGACCGCCGAGGCGCTCATGCGATCGCGGTACAGCGCCTTCGTGAGGCGCGACGCCGGGTATCTGCTGCGCACCTGGCATCCGCGCACCCGGCCGGCGCGGATCGACCTCGATCCGGGGATGCGGTGGACGGGGCTGGAGGTGCTGGGGACGACGGACGGCTCGGCGTTCCACACCGCGGGGACCGTGACCTTCCGGGCCTCCTACCGCGGTGGCTCGCTGCACGAGCGGAGCCGGTTCGCGCGGGTCGAGGGGGCCTGGGCGTACGTGGACGGGGACTTCCCGGAGTGAGCCGGGGCGGGGGGCTCAGGGGGCCAGGATGTCCAGCTCGTGCAGTGCGCCGACGGTGATCTCGCGGGTCAGCCGCTCCGCACGGGCCGCGTCGCCCTCGCGCACCGCCTCCGCGAGCTGGACATGCAGGGTGACGGCCGCCGGGTCGGGGTCCTCGAACATGACGTCGTGATGGGTGCGGCCCGAGAGGACCTCCGCGACGACGTCCCCGAGGCGGGCGAACATCTCGTTGCCCGAGGCATCCAGGATCACCCGGTGGAAGGCCACGTCGTGGAGGAGGTACGTCTCCAGCCTGTGGCCGCGTGAGTTGGCGACCATGCCGAGCGCGCACTCGGTGAGCCGGGCGCACTGCTCGGAGGTGGCGTTGCGCGCGGCCAGGCCCGCGGCCACCGGTTCGACCGCCGAGCGCAGCACGGTCAGCGAACGCAGCTGCTGCGGGCGGTCGGAGCCGGCCAGCCGCCACCGGATGACCTGGGGGTCGTAGACGTTCCACTCGGCCTTGGGGCGGACCGTCACGCCCACCCGGCGGCGGGACTCCACCAGGTGCATCGACTCCAGGACACGCACCGCCTCGCGCATCACGGAGCGCGACACCTCGAAGTGCTGGGCGAGTTCGTCCGTGCGCAGGACACTGCCCGGCGGGTATTCACCCGCGGTGATGGCGGGGCCGAGGGTGTCCAGTACATGGCCGTGCAGCCCCCGGCCCGGTGTGGTCATGCACTCAGCGTACGAGGAGGATCACGGGACGCAAAAGTCAGATTTATTTGTCGCAGAGTCTTGAATTCGTCGTACCTAATCGGTTTCAGTGACGTCCGACATCAGATGTCGACGAGGACGAAGACAGACAGCGAGGCAGCGATGAGCACCCCCCACGTCGTCGTGGTCATGGGCGTCGCGGGCACCGGCAAGACCACGATCGGTCCCCTGCTGGCGGCCCGGCTCGGCGTTCCGTACGCCGAGGGCGACGACTTCCATCCCCCGGCCAACGTCGCCAGGATGGCGGCCGGGATTCCGCTCGGCGACGAGGACCGCCGGCCCTGGCTGGACGCCATCGGCGCCTGGGCGCACGGGCGGGCGGGGCTCGGCGGGGTGGTGAGCTGCTCGGCGCTGAAGCGGGCGTACCGCGACCGGCTGCGGGCCGCCGCTCCCGGCATCGTCTTCGTTCACCTCGCGGGCGACCGCTCGCTCATCGAGGACCGGATGGCGCACCGGCGGGGGCACTTCATGCCCACGGCGCTGCTGGACTCCCAGTTCGCCACGCTCCAGCCGCTGGGGCGGGACGAGGCGGGGGTCGTGGTGGACGTCTCGGGCAGTCCCGGGGAGATCACCTCCCGCGCCCTCGACGCGCTGCGCGACCTGGAGCGGCCCGCCCGGTCCTCGCGGTAGCCCCCTCTCCCCCGCGCGGCCCGTCCTGCCCCCAGGGGGCGCCGCCGCGCGGCCCGTCCTGCCCCCAGGGGGCGCCGCCGCGCGGACCCTCCCCACCCGAAACCGAGAGTCCCTCTCCTCACCCAAGGGAACACCCGTGACCAGACTCAGCGTCGAGATGCTGGCAGCGGACCCCGTCGAGCCGATCACCTCGGCGGGACACGCTCGGCTGGGCATCGCGGTACTGGCGGGCATCGCCGTCATCGTGCTGCTCATCACCGTGTTCAAGCTCCACGCCTTCCTCGCCCTGACCATCGGCTCGCTCGCGCTCGGTGCGTTCGCGGGGGCACCGCTCGACAAGGCGATCACCAGTTTCAGCACCGGGCTCGGCTCGACCGTCGCCGGTGTGGGCGTCCTGATCGCGCTGGGTGCGATCCTCGGCCGGCTGCTCGCCGACTCCGGCGGCGCCGACCAGATCGTCGACACGATCCTCGCGAAGGCGGGGGGCCGTGCGATGCCGTGGGCCATGGTGCTGATCGCCTCGGTGATCGGCCTGCCGCTGTTCTTCGAGGTCGGCATCGTGCTGCTGATCCCGGTCGTGCTCATGGTCGCCAGGCGCGGCAACTACTCGCTGATGCGCATCGGCATCCCGGCGCTCGCGGGCCTGTCCGTGATGCACGGTCTAATCCCCCCGCACCCCGGCCCGCTCGTCGCGATCGACGCGGTCAAGGCCGACCTCGGCGTGACGCTGGCGCTCGGCGTGCTGGTCGCCGTACCGACGGTGATCATCGCCGGCCCGCTGTTCTCGAAGGTCGCCGCCCGCTGGGTGGACGCCCCGGTCCCGGCCCGGATGGTCCCTCCGCGCGCCTCCGAGGAACTGGAACGGCGGCCGGGTTTCGGCGCGACGCTGGCCACCGTGCTGCTGCCGGTGGTGCTGATGCTGTCCAAGGCGCTGGTCGACGTCGTCGTCGACGACCCGGCGCGGATGGTGCAACGCGTCTTCGACGTGATCGGCTCCCCCCTGACAGCCCTGCTCGCAGCCGTGGTCGCGGGCATCTTCACGCTGGGCCGCCCGGCCGGGTTCGGCAAGGAACGGATCTCGGGGATCGTCGAGAAGGGACTCGCGCCGATCGCGGGCATCCTGCTCATCGTCGGCGCGGGCGGCGGCTTCAAGCAGACGCTGATCGACTGCGGCGTGGGCCGGATGGTCCTGGACATATCCGAGGACTGGTCGATACCCGCGCTGCTGCTGGCCTGGCTGATCGCGGTGGCGATCCGGCTGGCGACCGGCTCCGCCACCGTGGCCACCGTCTCGGCGGCCGGTCTGGTCGCGCCGCTGGCCGCCGGCATGTCGACCACGCACACCGCCCTGCTGGTGCTGGCCATCGGCGCGGGCTCCCTCTTCCTGAGTCATGTCAACGACGCCGGGTTCTGGCTGGTGAAGGAGTACTTCGGGCTGAGCGTCGGGCAGAACCTGAAGACCTGGTCGGTCATGGAGTGCATCATCTCCGTGGTCGCCGGGGGCCTGGTCCTGCTGCTGTCACTCGTCCTCTAGGGGGTGTTTCGAAAGTCCTGTGCGGTGCCCGCGGTGTCCGGTGCGTGCTCTCGGCGTGCCGGACGAAAGCCCTCGTACTGGACGTACTCGGGGTTTCGCCCGGTGCGGCGAGTGGGGGTGCCCCCTGCTCGAAGAGCCTGGGGGAGCGTCCCGGGCGCCGTGGGTGCTGTGCGGGACTTTCGAAACACCCCCTAGAGGCACCCGATCACAGCGGGCACCCCACCCGGCGAGCCGAGGATGCCGCGGGGGCGCTCAGGTCGCCGATCGCCGCCGTGATCCGCGTGCTCCCTCACGTGTCCGCCCAGGCGTTCCGGGCACCTGCCCACCGGGCCGACGTTCCCGTCGTCGGCGCACGGTCTCCGGGACGGCGGGCGTTCGAGCCCGGCGGACAGCCGGACCCGGATCCGCCGCACGACCCGGACGCCGGAGCGCCGACGGAGGCCGGGCGGGCCGCCGGCCGGGGCGTCGCGGACGGCCACGACGCGCAGGGACCGGCCCCGCGTTGTCCCTGCCGTGGCCACCGGGGCCTGTGCCGAGTTCCCCGCCGTCCGCGCACAGCGCGGACGCAGCGGCGTGCGTGCCGGACGCCGGAGCGCAGGCGGGGAACTCGGAACAGGCCCTAAGGACGCCACAGCGGGTGCTCCCGCTGCGCCCACGACCGGCTGACCAGCCCGGTCCGCAGCCCCCTCCGTGCCTCCGGGTCGCCGAGGGCCATGCCGATGTGGCCGGCGACGACCACGCCGATCGTCAGGGCGAGCCAGTCGTGGACGAACGTCGCGGACGTGCGCCACACCAGGGGCGTGAGACGGGTGAACCACATCAGCAGCCCCGTGCCGAGCATCACCAGGGTGGCGCCCGCGATCCAGGCCGCGTACGTCTTCTGGCCCGCGTTGAACTTGCCGGCGGGCCGGGACGCACGGCGGTGGTCGCGGCGCAGGGCCGCACGCAGCCACAGCCGGTCGTGCGGCCCCCAGCGGTTGAGATGCCCGAGATCCGCGCGGAAGGCTCGGGAGACCAGGCCCGACAGCACCGGCAGGGGCAGCAGCAGCCCCGCCCACTCGTGGATGCGGACCACCAGTTCGCGGCGCCCCACCAGCTCCGCGAGGGCGGGGATGTAGAGGCAGGCCGCGGTGGCCACGCACACGCCCATGAGCGCGGCCGTCGCACGGTGGACCCAGCGCTCGGCGCGGGTGAAGCGCCGCACCCGGGCCGGGGCGGAGACGGGGTGGGGGGCGTCAACTCGTGGGGGCATCGTCCCGCCCGTTCGACCGGCCGACCCACGCGTCGACGTCGTAGCCGCGTTCCTCCCAGTAGCCGGGGCGGACGTCCCGGGTGACGGTGATGCCGGAGAGCCACTTCGCGGACTTGTAGAAGTACATGGGGGCGACATAGAGGCGCACCGGGCCGCCGTGGTCGTGGCTCACCGGCTTGTCCCGCATCGTCAGCGCGACCAGCACGTCGGCGCGGCGCGCCTGGTCGAGGGTGAGGCTCTCGGTGTACGCCCCGTCGAAGCAGGTGAAGCGCACGGCGCCGGCGGAGGGCCGGACGCCCGCGGCGTCCAGCAGCGTCGCGAGCCGTACACCCTGGAACGGGGTCTTCGCCACCCGCCAGCCCGTGACGCACTGCACGTCGTGCACGAGCCGGGTCTGGGGCAGGGCTCGCAGGTCGGCGAGGGTGTACGTGGCCGGGTGGTCGACCAGGCCGTCCACGGTGAGGCGGTAGTCCCCCTCGCCCCGGTGCGGGACGGACGCCGTCACGGAGTAGTAGCGGAAGCCGCCGCCGTTGGGCAGCAGACCGGTCAGCCCGGTGGGGTCCTTGCCGGACACGCTGCCCAGGAAGGACTCCAGGCCGCGCTGGAGCGTGGGCGCGGCCACGACGCCGAGTGCGCCGAGTCCGAGGGTGCCCAGCAGCACCCGGCGGCCGATCGGGGTGCCGCCCACCGCCGGGCCGGGCGTCTCCCGGTCCGCGGGGCCCGGTGCATCCCGCTCTTCGGGTCGTTCAGCGTTCACCCCACGATTCGAGCACCTGTCACCCCTCCGGGGCCAGGGGCGACGGGTGCCCGTCAGAATTCCGTAACCACTTCTCACCCGGTTCCCGGGCAGGGTGTGGTGCGCCCCGCCCGGGAACCGGGTGGAGGCGTGGTGCGCCCGCCGCGCCACGGGGAGGGGCGGGAACCGTGCCCGGCGGGCCGCGCCGGGGTCACCGGGCCGCCGCCGCGCCGGCCTACGCCTCCGGCTCGGCGGCCTTGTCCAGCCGGAACGCCTCGTTGCCCAGGCCGATGCGGGCGTGCGCCTCGGGTCTGCGGGAGCGCAGCACCAGCCCCTGGACCAGACCGAGCACGAGGGCCGCCCCGATGACCGCCGGGAGCACCCGGCCGAGCGCTGAGTCCGGGCCCGTACCGACCAGGATGTCGAAGTCCTTGACCGTGTAGCCGACGATCACGAGGAGCGCCAGACCGGACGCCGCGGAGGTGGCGAGCCGCCATGCCTGTGCACGGGCGGAGCCGCGGCGGGCGAAGAAGACGATCACCGAGGCGGAGGCGGCCACCATCAGCACCGTGACGCCGAGCGCGCCGACACTGCCGAACCAGGTGAACAGGTGCAGCACGGGCGCGGTCGGGTCGCCGTCCGGCTTGTCGTCGGCGACCGCGAAGGCGATCACGACCGCGGCGGACACCACGCTCTGCAGCAGGGAGCCCGTGCCGGGGGCCCCGCCGGCGCCGGTCGTGCGCCCGAAGGCGGCGGGCAGCAGGCCCTCGCGGCCCATGGCGAACGCGTACCGGGCGACGACGTTGTGGAAGCTGAGCATCGCCGCGAACATGCCGGTGACGAACAGCACGTGCAGCACATCGGTGAAGGTGTGGCCGAGCAGGGACTCCGTCAGCCAGAACAGCAGGCCCGCGCTCTGTTCGCGGGCGGCCGGGACGATCCCGGAGGGGCCGGCGGCGACCGTCAGCGCCCAGCAGGTGATCGCGAAGAAGACGGCCACGAAGCCGACCGCGAGGAACATCACCCGCGGCACCAGCAGATGCGGGCGGCTGGTCTCCTCGGCGTAGACGGGGGCCTGTTCGAAGCCCAGGAAGGCCGCCACGCAGAAGCAGAGCGCGGTGCCGACGCCGGCACCGGTGAGGGTGCCGGGGTCGAAGGCGTGCAGCGACAGGCCCTCCGCGGCCGGGTTCGCGACGGCCGCGATGTCGAAGAGGACGACGAGGGCCACCTCGATCAGCAGCAGCACGCCCAGCACACGCGCGTTGACGTCGATCTTCAGCCGGCCGAGCACGCCGACGGCGAGGACGGCGGCCAGCGCCGGGATCCACCAGGCGACCTGGGCGTCCAGGTAGGTGGCGAACAGGCCGGAGACCTCGAAGCCGAAGATGCCGTAGATGGCGAACTGCAGCGCGCTGTAGGCGACGAGGGCGACCGCGGCGGCGGCCGCGCCGCAGGTGCCGCCCAGGCCGCGGGAGATGTAGGCGTAGAACGCGCCCGCGTTGTGGACATGGCGGCTCATCTCCGCGTAGCCGAAGGAGAAGAGGCCGAGCACCAGGCCGAGGACGACGAAGAGCAGGGGCTGTCCCACGACACCCATCACCCCGAATGTGGTGGGCATGACACCCGCGACCACCATGAGGGGGGCGGTCGCGGCCAGCACGGACAGCAGCAGTCCCGCCGTGCCGAGCCGGCCGGCGCGCAGGGCGCGCTCCTGCCCCTTGAAGGTGCTGATGGTGCCGCCGCCGTCGGCGGCCGGTCCACTCGTGCTGGCACTGCCGGTCGTCATCGCGCGATGGTCCTTTCGGGGTCTCTTGCGGGGGACTGGGGATCTCCGCGGCCGGCGACCGTCACATCATGCCCAGCGCGTGCTCGCGCGCGGCGTGGAAGGCCCGGTACGGATCGCGGTCCGGGTACGACCACGGCGCCGGGGTCGCGTACGGGCCGATGCGGTGGAACAGGGCGGCGGCCTCGGCGCCCCGGCCCTCGCAGTACTTGGCGTGGGCGAGGAAGTTGAGGTCGACGTGGCGGCGCGGGTGGTCGTCGCGCTCCCATTCCAGCCACCAGTCGAACGCGGTCTTCATCACCTGACGGGCCCGCCGCCCCACCCAGTGGCCGGAGGCGACGGGGTCGGCGGGTTCGCTGCCCGCGGCGGCCAGCACACGGTAGCGCTCGGCGTGCGCGACGACTGGA
Source organism: Streptomyces caeni (assembly GCF_042678285.1). Taxonomy (NCBI): domain Bacteria; kingdom Bacillati; phylum Actinomycetota; class Actinomycetes; order Kitasatosporales; family Streptomycetaceae; genus Streptomyces; species Streptomyces caeni. The sequence continues at coordinate 45,524 of NZ_JBHUDX010000023.1, read as the reverse complement.
AGGATGGCGAGCGGCGAGTCCGCGGGAGCCCGCTCGGCGGCCCAGGCGGCGAAGTCGTAGACCTCGTGCAGCGGGTCCTGCCCCAGGTCGGCGCGGCGCTCGGCGAGCCGGGCGACCACCAGGTGGTGGGCGTGATGATGGTCCGGGTAGCGGGCGCGGACCTCGTCGAAGAGGTGGACCACCTCCTCCTCGGTGCCGAGCGACCGTTCGAGGATCAGCAGTCCGAGCCAGGGCGTCGGGTCCTGGGGGGCGAGCCCGGCCGCGGCCCGGCACACCTCACGGGCCGTGTCCGCGCGCTCCTTGCCCCGCAGCGCGCGGTGGACGGTGGCATGGGCGACGAGGACGGATGCGCAGGGCGACTCGGGTTCGGCGAGCTGCCAGTCGCGCGCCCAGGCGAGGGCGGTGGGCTCCTGGGCGAGAACGGTGACGCGGTGCCCACGGCGGTCCCAGTCGTCACGGGTCGCGGCGAGCAGGGCGCGGACGATGGCCCATCGTCCCCGGGCCAGCGAGGCGCGGGCGGCGACGAGTTCGGCGTCGTCGAGCGCGGCGTCGAAGGCGTGGGCCGCGCGCTTGCGGCCACGGCCGAACGCCGCTGGGGGTGGGGGTGGCACCGCGGGACAGTCCTTACAGAACGCGGCTCGTCAGGGAGCGGTCACGCACAGCAAACCCTCCGCCGACGGCGCGCGTCAAGGGCCGACCCGTTGGGCTACACGTGTCAAGTGACCATCGCCGCTGAGGCGTTGAACACGCGTCGGCTCGATGCACCGCTGGTGCCCGCCGAGTGGCGCCTAGCCGACCGCCTTCGCCGCCGCCCGTCCCGCCGTGCGCCCCGAGAACAGGCAGCCACCGAGGAACGTGCCCTCCAGGGAGCGGTAGCCGTGCACCCCGCCGCCGCCGAACCCCGCCGCCTCTCCGGCCGCGTAGACACCTGGGAGCGGATCGCCGCCCTCGCTGAGCACCCGCGAGGAGAGGTCGGTCTCCAGGCCGCCCAGCGTCTTGCGGGTGAGGATGCTGAGGCGTACGGCGATCAGCGGGCCCGCCTTGGGATCGAGGATGCGGTGCGGGGCGGCCGTGCGGATCAGCCGGTCGCCGAGGAACCTGCGGGCGCCGCGGATCGCCGTCACCTGGAGGTCCTTGGTGAAGGGATTGAGGATCTCCCGGTCGCGCGCGACGATCTCGCGGCGCAGTGCGGCCTCGTCGATGAGCGGCTCCTTGGTGAGCGCGTTCATGCCGCGCACCAGGGCCCCCAGGTCCTTCTCGACGACGAAGTCGACGCCGTGGTCCATGAACGCCTTGACCGGACCGGGCACGTCCGCGCGGGCCCGCCCGATCACGTCCCTGACCGACTTCCCGGTGAGGTCGGGGTTCTGCTCGGAGCCCGAGAGCGCGAACTCCTTGCCGATGATCTTCCGGTCGAGCACGAACCACGTGTGGTCGTACCCGGTCCGCATGATGTGCTCCAGGGTGCCGAGGGTGTCGAAGCCGGGGAACAGCGGCACCGGCAGCCGCCGGCCGCGGGCGTCGAGCCAGAGCGAGGAGGGCCCGGGCAGGACACGGATGCCGTGGTTGTCCCAGACGGGGTTCCAGTTGCGCAGGCCCTCGGTGTAGTGCCACATACGGTCGCGGTTGATCAGCCGGGCGCCCGCCTCCTCGGTGATGCCCAGCATCTCGCCGTCGACGTGTGCGGGCACCCCGGAGACCATCCGCTCCGGTGGGCTGCCGAGGCGCTCGGGCCAGTTCGCACGGACCAGGTCGTGGTTGCCGCCGATGCCGCCCGTGGTGACGATCACCGCCTGGGCCCTGAGCTCGAAGGCGCCGGTGACCGTGCGGCTGCTGGCCCTGCCCCGCTCCGCGTCCGAGGGCTCAAGGATCTCGCCGGTGACCGTGTCGACGGCGCCCGCGCTGCGAGACAGCCCCGTGACGCGGTGGCGGAACCTCAGCTCGACGAGGCCGCGGGCGGCCCCCGCCCGCACCCGCCGCACGAACGGCTCGATCAGACCGGGACCGGTCCCCCAGGTGATGTGGAAGCGGGGGACGGAGTTGCCGTGCCCGGTGGCGCCGTAGCCGCCGCGCTCGGCCCAGCCGACCACCGGGAAGAAGCGCACGCCCTGACCGTGCAGCCAGGCGCGCTTCTCACCGGCCGCGAAGTCGACGTACGCCTTGGCCCACCTGCGCGGCCAGTGGTCCTCGGGGCGGTCGAACGCGGCCGTGCCCATCCAGTCCTGGAGGGCGAGCGCATGGCTGTCCCGGATCCGCAGCCGGCGCTGTTCGGGAGAATCCACGAAGAAGAGGCCGCCGAAGGACCAGAACGCCTGGCCTCCCATCGACTGCTCCGGCTCCTGGTCGAGGAGGATCACCTTCCGGCCGGCGTCCACCAGCTCCGCGACCGCCGTCAGTCCGGCGAGGCCCGCCCCGATCACGATGACATCAGCGTCGTAGGCCATGCGCCCGTCCTCTCGCCGTGACCGGCAGTCGGTACCCCGTCCATGTTGTTACTGACGGGTCAGATCCTTCGGCAGGAAGAGTGACCGCGTCAACCGGCTGTTTCCGGGTACTCGTGGCAGCGGTCGCCACGTCCGCCCCCGTTCCGGGGCGGCTGCGCGGCCACCCGGCACGAACGGCCCGGGGTGTCACCCGGGCAGCCGGGAGCCTGCCGCTAGGCGGCGACCACGGGCGGGTCACCGTGCGGAGCGCTACAGTCGGCGTGATACGCATCCCGTGGCCCCGCTGAATCATTGAGGTACGCAGCGTGTCGGTACTGGTTCTGGCCCTCGCCGTGAGCGCGGCCGTCTGTCTGGGCACCGGGTTCGTGCTGCAGCAGAACGCCGCCCAGCAGGCGCCGCTGAGCGACTTCCTCTCCCCCAGGCTGCTGCTGGACCTGATGAGGATGCCCCGCTGGCTCGCCGGCATCGGTCTGATGGTCGCGGGCATGGTCCTCAGCGCGGGCGCGCTGGCCAACGGCGAGATCTCCGTGGTCGAGCCGCTGGTCGCCACGAACCTGCTGTTCGCCCTGGCACTGTCCCGCTGGCAGACCAGGCAGCCCCTGGGCCGTCAGGGCTGGGCTGGGCTCGCGCTGCTCGCCGGCGGCGTCACCGCGTTCCTGCTCGCGGGCCAGCCCGAGGGCGGCAACGCCATCACGAACCCCCTGCGGCACTGGCTGATCATCGGTGTGGTGGTCGGCCTCGCGCTGCTGCTGACGGCGTGTGCGAAGAAGTCCCGACTGATCATCGGGCCGGTGCTGCTGGGTCTGGCGGCGGGGCTCCTGTACGGCGTGCAGGACGCGCTCACCCGGGTCAGCGGGCAGCGGTTCGCCCAGGGCGGCTGGGCGGAGCTCATCACCGCCTGGCAGCCGTACGGCGTAGTGGTGCTCGGGGTGGCGGGACTGATCCTGGTGCAGAGCGCGTTCGAGACGGCGCCGCTGCGGATGTCCCTGCCGGCCCTGACCGCGGCCCAGCCGCTGGCCGGGATCCTGTGCGGGGTGGGCTTCCTCGGCGACCGGCTGCGCACCGACGCGGGTGCGCTGGCCTGGCAGGCGGCCGGCCTTGCGGCGATCGTCGCCGGCATCGTGCTGCTGGGGATGCATCCCGCCATGCCGCGGGGCACGGGGGCCCCGCAACGGCAGAAGGATCTCCAGCCGGGCTGACCGGCACCGCCGCCCGCGGTCTTGGGGCGGGGCTGGTTGGATGGGCGCATGAGCGCCGCTGACGAACTCCTCGACATCGTGGACGAGAACGACAGGGTCATCGGGCAGTCGCCGCGCGGCGAGGCCTACGCGCGCGGATTGCGCCACCGGTGTGTGTTCATCCAGGCGCGGGACGCCGAAGGCCGGATCTTCGTCCACCGCCGCACGCCCACCAAAATGGTCTTCCCCTCCCTGTACGACATGTTCGTCGGCGGGGTCGTCGGGGCGGGCGAGACGTACGACGACGCCGCCCTGCGGGAGGCCGAGGAGGAACTCGGCGTCAGCGGGCTGCCCCGGCCCGAGCCGCTCTTCAAGTTCCTGTACGACGACGGGGCGGGCCGGACCTGGTGGTCCTCCGTCTACCGGGTCCGCTGCGAGCTGCCCGTCAGCCCCCAGGCCGAGGAGGTCGCCTGGCACGGTTTCCTGCCCGAGGACGAGGTGGAACGCCGTCTGTCCGACTGGACCTGGGTGCCGGACGGACTCGCGGCGTACGAGCGGCTGAGAGCGCACCACCGCCGCGTCACGGGCTGACGGGCGCCGGGTCGCCGGGCGCACTCGGCGTACACGGACGGCACACACACCCGAGAAGCCGGAAAGGCACCATTTCGTCCCGTTAGCCTGGGCCACCACCGCACCACATCTCCGAAGGTGAGCGCCATGAGCACCCTCCACCGGGAACACACCGCGCACGAGCACGACCACGGGCCGGCCTGCGGGCACGACGCGGTGCCGCACGGGGACCACGTCGACTACGCGCACGACGGGCATCTGCACCGCGAACACGGCGGCCACTGGGACGAGTGCGAGCCCAGCGGACACATCACGCACGAGGGCCACGACCACCGGCACGGCGAGGGCTGCGGCCACCGGCGGGTCCGGCACGGGGACCACGTCGACTATCTGCACGACGGGCACCGGCACGCCGAGCACGAGGGCCACTGGGACGATCACTGACGCCGGTCCGGTCGGCGCCACGGGGACACCGTGGCGCCGATCACGTTCGCTCCACCCACTGGACGACATACCGACCGGTCGGCATCATGGTGCCCGTCACGTTTCCACGCATGCAGGAGCCATGATGAGCCCAGATCACCCGCCAGGTCTCGATCTCGACCGGTTGCGCGGCCTGCTCGACACCGAGCGGCCCGGCCTGGTGACCGGCCCCCTCACCGGCCGGCTGATCGAGGGCGGTCGGTCGAACCTCACGTACGCCGTGTCGGACGGCACCACCCAGTGGGTCGTCCGGCGTCCGCCGCTCGGGCATGTGCTGGCCACCGCGCACGACATGAAGCGCGAGCACCGGGTGATCAGCGCACTGTACCCAACGGCCGTCCCGGTGCCGCGCCCGGTGCTCCTGTGCGAGGACGAGTCGGCCCTGGGCGCGCCCTTCTACGTCATGGACTTCGTCGAGGGCACCCCCTACCGCACCGCCGAGCAGCTGGCCCCGCTCGGCCCGCAGCGCACACGGGACGCGGTCCTCGGCCTGGTCGACACGCTGGTCGAGCTGCACGCGGTGGACCCCGGCTCGGTCGGTCTGGAGGACTTCGGCCGTCCGGAGGGCTTCCTGGACCGTCAGCTGCGCCGCTGGGGCAAGCAGCTGGACGCCTCCCGCAACCGCGAGCTGCCCGGCATCGACGAGCTGCACTCGGCTCTCGGCCGGGAACTGCCCACCTCGCCCGCGGCCACCGTGATCCACGGCGACTACCGCCTGGACAACGTGCTGCTCGGCGAGGACGACCGCATCGCCGCCGTCCTGGACTGGGAGATGTCCACGCTCGGCGACCCGCTCACCGACGTGGGTCTGCTGGTGATGTACAGCGTGCCGCTCCACCTGCCGAACTCCCCCATCTCCACGACCGCCTCGGCCGCCGGGCACCCGGACCCGGCCGAACTGGTCGAGCGGTACGCCGCGCGTTCCGGGCGCGACGTCGCCGCCGTCTCCTGGTACACGGCGTTCGCCTGGTTCAAGCTCGCCGTGATCCTCGAGGGCATCCACTACCGCTACACGCTCGGCCAGACGGTCGGCACGGGCTTCGACCGCATCGGCGAGCTGGTGCCCCTGTTCGTCGAGCACGGCCTGACCACCCTTCAGGAAGGCTGACCGCCATGCATTTCGCGTTCGACGCGCGCACCGAGGAACTGCGCGCCAAGCTGCTCGCCTTCATGGACGAGTACGTCTACCCGGCCGAGTCGGTCGCCCACGAACAGCGTGCGCGCCTCGCCTCGCCGTGGGACACGCCCGCGATCGTCGAGGAGCTGAAGGCCGAGGCCCGCCGGCAGGGCCTGTGGAACCTCTTCCTGCCGGACGCCGAGTACGGCGCCGGACTCACCAACCTCCAGTACGCCCCGCTCGCCGAGATCACCGGCCGCTCGCCGCAGCTCGCGCCGACCGCGCTGAACTGCGCGGCACCGGACACGGGCAACATGGAGGTGCTCGCGCAGTTCGGCGACGAGCGGCAGAAGAAGCAGTGGCTGGAGCCGCTGCTGGCGGGCGAGATCCGCTCGGCGTTCGCGATGACCGAACCCGAGGTGGCTTCCTCGGACGCCACCAACATCGCCACGCGCATCGAGCGGGACGGCGACGAGTACGTCGTCACCGGCCGCAAGTGGTACGCCTCCGGGGCGATGAACCCGGACTGCAAGATCTTCATCGTGATGGGCAAGACCGACCCGGACGGTCCCGACGTCCACCGCCAGCAGTCCATGGTGCTGGTCCCGCGCGACACCCCCGGCGTCGAGGTCGCCCGCGCCATGCAGGTGTACGGCTACGAGGACCACTACCACGGCGGCCACGCCGAGGTCGTCTTCGACCACGCGCGTGTGCCGGTGTCGAACCTGATCGGCGAGGAGGGCGGCGGCTTCGCCATCGCCCAGGCCCGTCTCGGTCCCGGGCGCATCCACCACTGCATGCGGCTGATCGGCATGGCCGAGCGGGCGATCGAGCTGATGTGCCGGCGGGCGGTCTCGCGTACGGCGTTCGGCAGGCCGCTGGCCCAGCAGGGCGTCGTCCACGGCTGGATCGCCGACGCGCGCGTGGCCGTCGAGCAGCTGCGGCTGCTGGTCCTGAAGACCGCGTGGATGATGGACACGGTCGGCAACAAGGGCGCCCACACCGAGATCCAGGCCATCAAGATCGCCACCCCCCGCACGGTCGTCGACATCATCGACAAGGCCGTCCAGCTGCACGGCGCGGGCGGTGTCAGCCAGGACTTCCCGCTGGCCGAACTCTGGGCCGCGGCCCGGACGCTGAAGATAGCGGACGGCCCGGACGAGGTGCACCAGCGGTCGCTGGCGCGGCGGGAACTGAGGAAGTACCTGTGAGCGCGGGGCCGGTACGGGCGTCTTCCGGCGCGCGTACCGGCCCTCCTCGCCCGCTCACGCCTCAGGGGCGCACCCCGTCGAGGCCGATGTTCAGATGGCGTGGGCCGCGCAGGACCGCGTTGCGCCGGTAGGGCGGCGGGTCCTCGACCAGACGGGGGTCGTCGAGCCGGCGGGCCAGTTCGGACAGCGCGATCTGTGTCTCCAGCCGGGCCAGCGGCGCGCCGAAACAGCTGTGGATGCCACTGCCGAAGCCGAGGTGCTGGATGTCCTTGCGGTCCGGGTCGAACCGGTCGGGGTCCTCGAAGCGCTCCGGGTCCCTGTTGCCCGCGGCCAGGACGAGCCAGATCCTCGACCCCCGCGGAATGGTCACCCCGCGCACCTCGATGTCCGCGATGCAGGTGCGCTGCGGCAGGAGCTGCACCGGCGGCTCGTAGCGCAGCAGTTCCTCCACGAGGTTGGCGGCCAGGCCCGGCTCGTCGCGCAGCCGGTGCAGGACCTCCGGGTGACGCAGCAGCGTGAGCATGCCGTTGGTGATCAGGTTGACCGTGGTCTCGTGGCCCGCGATCAGCAGCAGCACCGCGGTGCTGAGCACCTCCGTCGTCGTCATGGGGCCGTCGGGGCCGTGACCGGCCACCAGCTCGGACAGCATGTCGGCGCCGGGTTCCCTGCGGCGCTCCTCGACCAGGCCGGCCAGGTACATGCCCAGCTGCATCCGTGTCTCCTGCACGGAGCGCAGGCGGTCGGCCTCGCCCCCGCCCGTTTCCGGGTCCAGGCTGGCGACGAGCGGGTCGATCCAGGAGCGGAAGCGTGGCTCGTCCTCGCGTGGCACCCCGAGCAGACGGCAGATGACGGTCACCGGGAACGGGTACGCGAACCGGTCGACCAGGTCGACCTGCCGTGCGTCCCGCAGTCCGTCGATCAGGCCGGAGACGATCTCGCGGAGTTCGCCGCTCATGGCATCGATCCGGCGGGGGCTGTGCGGCGGGCCGAAGGGGCGGTTGGCCATGCGCCGCAGCCGGTCGTGCTCCGGAGGGTCCAGCCGGATGAAGCTCGGCGGCAGCCCGGTCTCCTCCGGCCCGCCCGGTTCGTCGGCGCCCGCGGCGGCGAGGTTGGCGGCGTCGGAGCTGATCCGCGGATCGTGCAGCAGGCCGCGGATGTCCCAGTAGGAGCCGACGAGGTAGGGACCGCCCTCCTCCTCGTGCAGCACCGGGGTCCTGCGGAGTTCCTCGTAGAGGGGGTACGGGTCGGCGCGGTTCGCGTAGTCGGTGATCCGGCGCAGGAGCGAGGTGTGCGTCATGGGGGTCCTCGGGGCGTGAGGGTCCGTCGGGGGTGGGGGCGTGGTGCGGGGTCGCCGACGGTCAGGGGCGGCCCGGGGTGAAGACCAGCCGCTGGTCCGCCGGTGAGTAACCGCTGAGTGTCACCGTCGGGCCGTGCGTCGGCAGGGCCGGGTCCGGGAAGTCGGCAGGGACCGGCCGGTGCCCCTCGGGCCGGCGGTCCACGGTGGGGAAGTCCAGGGGGAAGGGTGCGCCGGTCTCGATCAGCCGCTGGTAGAACTGCAGCCATCGTGTGCCGTCGAAGCTCACGGCGGCGATGACACGGTCCTGGTACCCGTACACGCCGACGAACCGGCGCTCGGCGAGCGACCCCTGCGCGATCATGATCTGCTCGCCCAGGGCCGGGACGCCGACCGACTTGATGTTCACCCCGAACTGCGCCGACCAGAAGGCGGGCACCCACATGTGCGGGCGCCGCTCGGCACCGGGGCTGATCATGTTGTGCGCGGCGACCTCGGCCTGGGCGACGGCGTTGCCCCAGTGTTCGAGGGACAGGAACTGGTAGCCGAACAGCGGGTGCGGGGACCGCGCGACATCACCGGCGACATAGATGTCGTCCGTGACGATGCCGCGGACGTCGAAGGCCCGGCAGCCCGCGTCGCAGGCGATGCCCCGGGGGCCCGCGCCGAGCCCGGACCCGGCCAGCCATGCGGTGTTGCGCAGCGCGCCCAGCGCGACGACCACGACGTCCGTCTCGACGGCGGCGCCGTCGGACAGATGGGCGGCGCGCACCCGGCCCGCCGTGTCGCCCTCCAGGGCGGTGACCATGATCCCGGTGCGCAGGTCCACACCGTGCTCGCGCTGCAGTTCCGCGGCCACCGCACCGACCGCCCCGCCGAGGGCACCGGCCAGGGGCGCGTCCGCGCGTTCCGCGACGGTGACCTCGATGCCCTGGTCCCGGCAGGCGGAGGCGATCTCCGAACCGGTGAAGCCGGCGCCGATGACGAAGACGCGGTGCGGTCCGGCCTTCAGCCGTCGGTGCAGACCGGCCGCGTCGTCGCGGGTCCGCAGCACGAAGACCCCGTCCAGCCGGGCCTCGGTCTCCTTCGGCCACGGCCTGGCGTGGACCCCGGTCGCGATCAGCAGCCGGTCGTACTCCACCTCGTCCCCGTCGGCCAGCCGCACCCGGCGGGCGGCCATGTCGAGACCGGTCGCCGCGACACCGAGGCGCCACGTCGCGTCGATCTCCCGGCGCCGGGGCAGCTCGGTGTGGAACGGGGACGCCCTGCCCAGCAGGACCGCCTTGGACAACGGCGGCCGGTCGTACGGTTCGTACGGCTCGTCGCCGATCATGGTGAGCGAACCGGCGAAGCCCTCGGCCCGCAGCGTCTCGGCGGCCCGCAGACCCGCCAGCGAGGCACCCACGATCACGATCCGGCCCTCGCGTCTGAGCCGTTCCAGGAACGCGTCAGCCGCCACGGGACGTCCCCCGTCCTGCCCCGGCGGACGGGTCACCGGGATCGTCCAGCCCTTCGGCCGTGATCGCCTGCACCGGGCAGGCCGCGACCGCGCGGGCCAGCCTCTCCCGCGGCTCCTCCCCCGGGTGCGGGTCGTAGACGAGCGACTCCTCGCCGTACAGCGCGAAGACGTCCGGCGCGAGAAACGCGCACTGCGCGTATCCCTGGCATCGGTTGAGATCGACGACAAGCCTCATCGGGCCAGCATCGTCGACCGGCGGGGGCCGCGCGCGCCGGAGCGCGCCGAAGGAGTGATCCGCCCTACGGCCGCAGCGCCCGCAGCAGCAGGTCCGCGAGGTGGTCGGCGACCTCCTGGGGGCTGAGCGGCCCCCCCGGGCGGTACCAGGTCGACAGGTGGTGCACGGAGCCGAAGTGGTAGTCGACGACCAGGTCGGCGGGCGTCGCCGTGGAGAACACGCCGGCCTTCTGGCCCTCCTCGATCAGGGCGCGGAACCGCTCGTGGTAGCGGCGCCGCTCCGCGCGCACCTGCTTGTTCTTCTCGGGGCTGAGGTGGTGCATGGACCGGAAGAAGATCATCGCGTCGTCGAGGTTCTCGATCGTGGTGACGACGACGTCGGCGGCGGCGGCCCGCAGTCGCTTCTCCACCGGCTCGTCGGCGCCCGCGAAGGCATCGAGGCGCTCCTGCTGGACGCGCAGCACACGCGCGTACACCTCGTGCAGCAGATCGTCCTTGGAGCCGAAGTAGTGGTACAGCGCCCCCTTGGTGACGCCGGCGGCCTCGACGATCTCCTGCACGGACGTACGGTCGTAGCCCTTCTCCGCAAAGAGCCGGGTGGCGGCGGCCAGCAGCCGCTGCGGAACAGGCGTACCGTTCCCGTCCGTCGTTCTGGGCACTGCCGCCACCTGCCTTTCCATGATGTCTACCGGCTCGTCCGCGCCTGGGAACGCAGTTCCCGACGGAGGATCTTCCCACTCGCCGTCTTCGGCAGGTCGGGCAGTATCTCCACCTGCCGCGGGTATTTGTAGGCGGCCAGTCTCTCCCTGCAGTACGCGGCGAGCGCATCCGGGTCGGCTTCGGTGCCCGGCCGCAGGCTGATGTAGGCCTTGACGGTCTCCCCGCGGTACCCGTCCGGCACTCCCACGACGGCCGCCTCGCGCACCGCCGGATGGGTGTAGAGGACGTCCTCGACCTCGCGCGGCCACACCTTGAAGCCGGACGCGTTGATCATGTCCTTCTTCCGGTCGACGACGTAGAGCCAGCCCTGTGGATCCATGAACCCTATGTCACCGGTGCGCAGTTCGCCGTCGGGGAACGTCTCGGCGGTGGCCTCCGGGCGCCGCCAGTAGCCGGGCACCACCTGCGGGCCCCGTACGACGATCTCGCCCTGCTCGCCGAACGGTACCTCCTGGCCCCGCTCGTCGACGATGCGGACGACCGTGTCCGGTCCGGGCAGGCCCACGGCCAGGGTCCCGGAGGCCGGGTCCACGGGGGCCTCGTGGCCGGGTGGCACGGAGGCGCAGGGGGCGGTGCACTCGGTGAGGCCGTAGCCGTTGCGGATGTACGGCCCGAAGCCGGCCCGGAACTTCTCCACCAGGGCCGGCGGCAACGGGGCGCCGCCGGAGGAGATGACGTGGAAGGAGGTGAAGTGGCCGGGGGTGACGGAGGGGTGGGCGGCGAGCGCCATGAAGGCGGTCGACGGGCCCACGGTGTAGTGGGGCCGGTGCTCGGCCAGCGCGTCGAGCACGACGCCCGCCTCGAAGCGGTAGGCGAGCACGAGCGTGCCCGCGCTGTTCAGGCAGGCCGCCAGTTCGACGACCATGCCGGTGATGTGGAACAGGGGTGCCAGCGCGAAGTAGACGGGCACGTCCGGCAGACCGAGCCCCGTCCGCTGCCGCTCGGCGTTGTACATGATGTTGCCGTGCGTGTTGGTGGCGCCCTTGGGGGTGCCGCTGGTGCCCGAGGTGTAGCTGATCAGAGCGATGTCGGACGGACCGGGCTCACGGCCCTCGGGGGCCTTGCCGCCCTGCCGGGCGACGGTCACGAGGTCGTCCGCGTCGGGGGCCTGCGGAAGGCGTTCGAAGTCCAGCACACGGGGGTCGTCACGGGTCTGCAGATCCCGTTCGCAGGTGGTCAGCACGATACGGACGGGGGAGTCGGCGGCCGTCTCGCGCAGATACGCCTCCCAGGCGCGGTCGGAGCACACCAGGGCGCTCACCTCCGCGTCCCGGAGCACATGGGTGACCTCGCCCGCCTTGTACATCGGGTTGACGGGGACGACGCTCGCGCCGGCCTTCCAGGCGCCGAGCAGGGCGAGCACGAACTGCGGGGAGTTCTGCAGCAGGATCGCGACCCGGTCGCCGCGCTCCAGGCCGCGGGCGGCGAGGTGCCCGGCGACGGAGTCGGTCAGGGCGTCCAGCGCGGCGTAGGTGATCCGGCCGTCGAAGTAGGTGAGGGCGGTGCGGTCCGCAGGGGCCGCGCGCAGGGCGTGCACCAGGGAGTCCGGGGGGCTGACCGGGGCGCGCTGGGCGTCGTTCAGCAGGGCGAGCCAGGGCCGTGCGGCGTAGCGGGACGCGCTCACTGGGTGGCCTCCCACTTCCGCTGGATGTGGTTCATGCTGGTCAGCCAGCGATCCGGCGCACTGGCGCGCGCCTGGTAGTACGCGGCGACCTCGGGGTGCGGGAGGATCAGGAACCGGTCCTCCTCGATGCCCTTGAAGAGCGCGTCCGCCACGTCCCCGGGCTCGATGGCGGTCGGCGCGAGCACCAGGTCGCCGGCGCTGCCGGAGGCGGTCAGCATGTCGGTGCGCACACCCTGGGGGCAGATCGCGTGGACCTTGACCCCGCGGTGACGGTATGTCAGCGAGAGCCACTCGGCGAAGGCGTACGCCCCGTGCTTGGTGACGCTGTACGGGGCGGCGCCGATCATGGTGAGCAGTCCGGCCGCCGAGACCGTGGAGACGAACCGGCCCGCGCCGCGCTCCAGCCAGCCCGGCAGGAGGGCGCGGGCCGCGCGGACGTGCGCCATGACGTTCACGTCCCAGGCCGCCGCCCACACCTCCTCGTCGGCGGCCTCGGTGCCCCCGGAGCCGAGGCCCGCGTTGGCACAGTAGACGTCGACCGTGCCGCCGAGGGCGTCCCGCGCCTCGGTCACGATGGCGGAGGCGTCGCCCGGGAGCGCGATGCCGCCGATCTCGTCGGCCACGGCCTTCGCCTTGCCCGCGTCCAGGTCGTTGACGACGACCCGGGCCCCCTCGGCGGCGAAACGGCGGGCCAGGGCGGCTCCGATACCACCTCCCGCCCCGGTGACGACCACTCCCGCATCCTGCACGGCTTCCACCATCGGTCTCCTTCGACGCGAAGCGAATCGGCTCTGCTGCAGTCGCTCCACTGCAGTCGGCTCTGCTGCGAGCGCCAGACTAACCAGTCGGTATGTCCTCGGGGAAGGGGTGGCCGGGGGTGTTGTACCGCTGCGGTGCGCGCGCCGGTGTTCAGAGCCGGTGTTCCTGACTAGCGTTCATGGCCATGACAGTTGCGCCATGACAGTTGCGTCGATCACGGAGGTCACCGCATGAGGCTGTCCAGACGAGGGCTGCTCGCCACGACCGCGGCGGCCGTGCCGCTCCCCGCGCCCGCCGCGTCCACCCGGGGCCGCGGCGGACGGCTGCGCACCGGCTTCGAACGCCTGGCGGCGGACGGCTACGCGCCGCTGGAGGGCCGGCGGGTCGGCATCGTCACCAACTCCACCGGGGTGACCCGGGACCTGCGGCACATCGTCGACGTCATGCACGCCGACGCGCGGGTGGACCTGGTCGCCGTCTTCGGACCCGAGCACGGCTTCCGCGGCACCGCTCAGGCCGGCGGTTCCGAGGGGCGCTACGACGACCCGGCGACCGGACTGCCCGTCTACGACACGTACCTGAAGAGCGGCCGGGGCCTCGCGGACGTCTTCACGGCGTCCGGTGTGGACACCGTCGTCTTCGACATCCAGGACGTGGGCGCCCGCTTCTACACCTACATCTGGACCCTGTACGACTGCATGGAGGCGGCACAGCTCGCGGGAAAGCGGTTCATGGTCCTGGACCGGCCGAACCCCGTGACCGGCCGGTGCGCCCTGGGCCCGGTGCTGCACAAGGAGTTCGCGACCTTCGTGGGACGCCAGCCCGTCTCCCAGGCGCACGGCATGACGGTGGCGGAGCTGGCACGGCTGTTCAACGGCGAGTTCCTGAGCACGCCGGTGCCGCTGGAGACCGTTGTGATGACAGGCTGGCGGCGCACGGACTTCTACGACGCCTCCGGGCTGCCCTGGGTGCCGCCGAGCCCGAACATGCCGACGCCCGACACCGCGCTCGTCTACTCGGGCACATGCCTCTTCGAGGGCACGAACCTCTCCGAGGGGCGCGGCACCACCCGCCCCTTCGAACTGCTCGGCGCGGAGGGGATCGACGGCCGGTGGGCAGCCGAGGCGGAGCGGCTGGGCCTGCCGGGGGTGCACTTCAGGGAGGCGTACTTCGCGCCCGCCTTCTCCAAGTTCCAGGGGAAGACCGTGGGGGGCGTGCAGATCCATGTGCACGACCGGGCGGCGTACGACCCCGTGCGCACCGGGATCGCGCTCCTCGTGACCGCCAGGAAGGTCTGGAGCGGCTTCGCATGGCGCTCCGACGACTGGATCGACAAGCTCACCGGCTCCACGCGGGTGCGCATGATGATCGACGCGGACGCGACGGCCGACGAGGTGGTGGCCGCCTGGCAGGACGAGCTGGCGGCTTTCCGGCGGATGCGCGAGGAGTACCTCATGTACGGATGAGCCGTGACGTACGGCCAACCCTGGTGTGCCGCTGGTCGCGCTTCGACTCGGCGCTGGCCACGTTCTATCCGCTGGCGTCACGGATGGCCGGGGACGCTCGGTCGGTGGCCGGATGCGTCACCGGGCTCGCTGAGGGACTCGACGTCGGCCGCTTCCTGGGGCCGAAGTGGGGAGCGTTGGGGCACGACGGGGTGCAGGCGGTGGACGGCACCGAGGAGGTCGCGCTCGCCGACGTGCTGCGGGGCGCGCTGCCGGCGTCGGGCTGTGTGAACGTCGACGCGTCCGCGGTGGTGCGCCGCGGCGGGCCCCCGGCCGGCGCGCACAGCGACATCGTGCACCGGGAGCTGGCACAGGTGGTGCCGGCGGCG
>NZ_JBHUDX010000023.1:0-30564 GCF_042678285.1 Streptomyces caeni | reverse complement strand
CCGGCCCGCCGCCGCTGGGGACTGACCTACCGGTGTGAGGTGTACTCCACGACCTGCTGGAAGGTCGGCCGGTTCTGCCAGCTGATCTTGCCGTGCTTGATGCCGCCGAGCGGGCGCTGGACGATCGCGTCGGCGCACCACTGGTCACCGGCCGAGCACTGGTCGTCGCCGGGATAGACCTGGGACGCGGTCTTGCCGGCGGCGCCCTTCAGCGTGGTGATCAGCATGTCCCGGCAGGAGGCCAGGCTGCCGCCGCCGCAGTACGTCCGCGCCAGCGGACCCTGCACCGTCTCGCCCAGCACCGCCCGCATGTCCTTGTCGACATAGCTCCACCAGCCGTACTGGAAGGCGCTTCCGGCGTGCCCGCCGGTCGGACCGTGCCCGGCCGACGGGGACTCGTCGACCGGCAGGTTGGCGGTCAGCGCCGTGTACAGGCCGGTACCGAGACCGGGCTCGAACTCGGCCTTGACCAGCAGCGGCCACCAGGCGTCCAGGACGCGGATCGCGTCGGCGTCGGCGTACGTCTTCGAACCCGCCGAGGTCTCCGTGCGCTTCGCGCCCGCCGACAGCCAGGCGGACAGCTTGTCCACCGCCGCCGCTGCCGTGGAGTCGGTCACCGGGGAACTGTTGATCACCTTCAGCAGCTTCGGCAGCACGTCCTCGGCGCGCAGATCGGCGAGGGCGGCGTCCGCCATCGCCTTCGTCAGCGACGCCCTGGTCACCCCGCCGGCCGCGACCAGCTTCTGCACCCGGTCCTCCAGCAGGTCCCCGCGGTGCACGGAGCCTTCGCCCCAGGATCCGGCCGCGTAGTCCTTGGCGATCTTGTTGTTCCAGGAGACGTAGTAGTCCTGGTCGATGGAGTTGGGGTGTGCGGACGACGGCGTGTAGTCCGCCGTGTTCGCCGCCGGGTCCCAGTTCTTCCATTCGTACGCCGCCTGCGCCCACACCGGGAACTCGGCGTCGACGCCGCTCGCGCGCACCGGGTTGTCACCGCTGTTGTAGTACGCGGTGTGCTGCGAGTCGGCGTAGAACCAGTTGAACGTGTAGTTGATGTGCTGCACCGCGCTCTGGAAGTCCTGCGGGCCCTTGACATAGTCCGGGTCGTTCAGCATCTGGAAGCCGATGATCGAGTCGGTCTCGTGCAGGTAGGACGAGCGCAGGGTGGTGTAGGCGACCTTCTTGCCGCCGACCGTGGCGCGGTACTCCACGGGCCCGTACTTGGTGCGCCACACCCGCATGGTGTAGGAGCCGTCCGGGGTGGAGTCGGCGAGGGTCTTCTTCCAGGAGTTCGTCCGCTCGACCTTGTCCATGGCGGTGCAGGTGCCGTGGTACAGGTAGTGGTAGTCGTCCTGGCACAGCTCGACCGCGTAGGTGTCGATGATGTCCTGGCCGGAGCTCGTGGCGCTCCACGAGTAGTCCTGGCCGCGGCCCAGTTCGACGTACATGCTCAGGCCCGCGAAGGAGGCGCCGCGGGCGCTGATACCCGGGCCCTGGATCTCCTGGAGCATGAGCAGCTGCGGCGCGAAGTAGCCCGTCTGCGGGCCGAAGACGGCGATCGGGTGGCCGCTGGCGGTGTGCTTGCCGCTCACCACGAGGGCGTTGGACATGCCTCGCTTGGCGGAGGTCAGCGCGGTGGTGGCGGCCGTCGCGGAGGTGTCGGCGGCACTGGCGGTGGCCGCGCTGCCGGTGCGGTCGTATACGAGCTGCTCCCGGGTGACCGAGCCTGCGTCGGGCAGCGCCTCGCCCTGCGCGCTCGCGGGCTTCGGCACGTACGGGAAGCTCTCGCCGTTGTGGATGGTGAGGACGGCCTCGGGGTCGTTGCGCTCGCGGAAGGACTCCCAGACCTTGGTGCCCTCCTCCACGCCGTACTTGGACTGGGCGGCGAGCAGGGACAGGGCGTTGTTGACCTCGCCGCCGCCGCCGGAGCCGAAGAGCGCGCCGATGACGGAGGAGAGCGCCACCATGTCGGTGACCTTGAAGTGCTCGATGGTGCCGGCGTTGGTGATGGGGTCCTTGTGGCCCGTCAGGTCGTACTCGCCGGGGAAGTAGAGGCCGCTGTCGGAGGCGTCGATGTAGGCGTTGACGCCGGCGAGATAGGCGTTGACGTCGGCGAGGGCCTGCTGGCCGCGGGCGCCGGCGCCGGCCACCGCGCGGTCGATCTGGGCCTGCAGCTCGGCCTCGGTGTAGGGCGCGTTGCGCCAGAACTCCTGCTCCAGGCCCTGGTTGGCGGCCGCACCGCCCGCGAACGACGTCAGCTCGCCGCGTCCGACGTGCCGGAAGACGTCCATCAGCCACAGCCGGTCCTCGGCCGCGGCATAGCCGGCGCCGAACTCGGTGCCGTACCGGGTGGTGCCGGTGATGTGCGGGACGCCCGTCTTCTTGTCGCGGACGATCGTCACGTCGTTGCGCCCGGCGGGCTTCTCGGTGGAGGCGACCTGGTCGGACGGGACCCCGAAGGACGCGTCGTTGAAGAAGTCGTTGATCTTCGCGTCGGTGAGCGAGGAGTAGCCCTTCGCCAGGTTGGCGTAGGGGCCGAGCTGGTCCTCGGCGTGGGCGGGCTGGGTGCCGAACACCTGGTGGAGCAGGATGTCGGCGAGGGTGGCGTTGCCGTTCTCACCGGGCGGGAGGATGTCGGAGCACTGGCCGCCGCAGTAGTCGTTCGTGGCCGTCGTGGCGGCCGCCGCCTGGGTGAGCGGCGACAGAAGACCGCCTACGAGGGTGCATATGGCGGCGGCCTTGAGGAACTTCGGAAATCTGCGGGGAGTTCTCAGTCTGTCCAGAGCGTTGCGTGGGGTGCGCCATGGCATGGCGGCTCCTCCCGAACGGAGTGGGGGCAGGCGGACGTTACCGCTTGGTATCCCCGCGATTGAAGTTGAACATGCGTCACTTTTTCAATGGTTCGGCAGGCGGAGAATGAAGATCACCGAAAGACGGATGGAGCCGGATCGCCTGTCGATACGTCTATTCGGCGACGTCCGTACGACGACGCCGGAGTGACCGCAGTACAGGTGCAGGTGTGACGGAGGTGCAGGGCGATGGCCGGTTTCCGAAGTCTGGCGAGACAGGTGCGAGATCCCGGGTGCGATCTGGCACTACGGCGCTACTCACTGCGCAAGTGCCTTGAGAAGTTCGCGCCTTACGGGCACCGGGCGACCTGGAACCATCTGTGTTCCCGGGCCGGGTTCGGTCCCGAGGACCGCTCCCCCGATCCGGCGCGGCTCGTGGCCGCACTGGACGAGCTGGAGGAGGCCCGTTCCGTCTGGCTCGCCTACGAGACGGAGTTCACCGAACGCCGCAGGAGGGAGAAGCACGACGGACTGCGCAGGCCGGGCAGCGTGGACGACTGGCACCGGCTGACCTGGGGCGGATTCGGGGTCGCCTGGTGCGACGATCCTCGCGTTCACCCTCATGGGCCACTGGCCGAGGTGCTGCGCCGGCTCATCGCCGCACTGGAGCGCGAGCCGGGCTCGGCCTGCCCGGTGTGCGCCGGTGACCGCCTGGTCTGGAAGCACGACCTGGCCCATGAACCGTCGTCCGGCCCGGTCTGCACCGGCTGCGGCATCGTGGTGCCGCGGCCCGTGCTGACACCCGAGGCCCTGGCGGAGGCCAGGCGCGCTCGGCTGCTGGTGTCGGCCTGAGGGCGCGGGGGTGCGCCGGGGGATGCCGCACCCCCCGTTGCCGGTGGCGTCCGGCACCCTGGACGCCATGGTGCAGGTGTGTGTGAACGGTACGCGGGGAGCGGCCGACGGCGCGGCCGTGCCGATGTCGCCGGGCGCGATGGCCGAGTCGGCGGCAGCCGCCGTGGCGGCCGGGGCGTCGGACGTCCATGTCCATCCCAAGACGCCATGCGGCCGGGACACGTTGTCGGCGAGGGCGGTCGCGGCCGCCCTCGGGGAGATACGGGCGCGCGTCGCCGTCCCCGTCGGTGTGACCACCGGGGCCTGGGCCGAGCCCGACCCGGCCGCGCGGGTGGAGCGCATCCGCGCATGGACGGTGCTGCCGGACCACGCGTCGGTCAACTGGCACGAACCGGGCGCGGAGTCGGTCGCGGCGGCGCTGATCGCCCGCGGAATCGGGGTGGAGGCCGGCATCTGGTCCGGCACTGACGGGGCGGCACGGTTCACGGCGTCCCCGCTGCGCCCGCAGGTGCTGCGGGTCCTCGCGGAGGTGACCGATCCGGACCCCGACACCGCGGAGGAGACGGCGCGCGCCCTGCTGTCCGACCTCGGCGGCGTCCTGTCCCGGCTCCCGGTGCTGCTGCACGGCGAGGGGACCGGCGCCTGGCCGGTGCTGCGCCTCGCCGGGCGCCTCGGTCTGGCGGCCCGCATCGGCCTGGAGGACACACTGCTCATGCCGGACGGCGAACGAGCCGAGTCGAACGCCCAGTTGGTGAGGGAGGGCCTGGCCCAGTACCGCCGGACCCGGCGGCCGGCCCAGGGGGAAGGTGCCTAGGGGGAAGGAAGGGCACGACGCCACCAGCCGCAAATCCGCTCGCTCCACACTTTTCACACACGGACAGTTGGGGGCGGTGAAACACGGCTGAGCAACCCGAGGAGTCCCGATGTCGACGCTGCGCGTCACCGCCGAAGTGCTGACCGTCCATGAGCATCCCAACGCCGACGCGCTCGAACTGGCCCAGGTGGGCCTGTACCGAGCCGTCGTCGCGAAGGGCCAGTACCGCACCGGTGACACCGCCGTCTACATTCCCGAGCAGTCCGTGCTGCCGCCGGAGCTGATCGAGGAGCTGGGGCTGACCGGACGGCTGGCGGGCAGCGGGTCCGACCGGGTCAAGGCGGTCCGGCTGCGCGGCGAGCTGTCCCAGGGCATCGTGTGCCGCCCCGGGGCGCTGGCGCGAGTCGACCTCGCGCGGGCCGCCGCCGAGGGCACCGATTTCACGGAGGCGCTGGGCATCACGAAGTGGGTGCCGCCGATCCCGCCCACCATGAACGGCGAGGTCGAGTCCGCGCCCGACCTGCTGCCCTGGGTCGACATCGAGAACGTCCAGCGCCGTCCGGACGTCTTCGCTCCCGGTGAGCCGGTGGTCCTGACCGAGAAGCTGCACGGCTCGGCGTGCCTGCTCACGTATGTCGCGGACGGGGACCGGGTGCTCGTCTCCTCGAAGGGATTCGGCGCCAGGTCCCTGGCGCTCGTGGAGGATCCGCGCAACCTGTACTGGCGGGCGGTGCGCGGCCACGGCGTCCCCGAGGCCGCGGCGCGGCTCGCCGTCCGGCTCGGCGCGCGCCGGGTGGGGATCTTCGGCGAGGTGTACGGGGCGGGGGTCCAGGACCTGACGTACGGGGCCGACGGCCGCCGCGACACGCTCGGGTTCGCGGTCTTCGACGTGGCCGCGGAGATCGACGGGGCGCTGCGGTGGCTGGACGCGCGGGCTCTGCTGGAGGGCGAGCTGCCTTTGGTGCCGCGGCTGTACGAGGGACCGTACGACATCGGACGCGTACTGGAGTTCTCCTCGGGGCGCGAGACGGTCTCCGGTCGCGGGCTGCATCTGCGCGAGGGTGTGGTGATCCGCCCGGTCACCGAGCGCCACAGCCCGGTGACCGGCGGCAGGGCGATCGCCAAGGCGGTCAGCCCCGCGTATCTCACACGCAAGGGCAAGACCGCCCGGGGCCGGGGACCGCTCAGCGGCAGTCCCCGGCCGCCCCGCGCGGCTCCGGCCTGCCTCGCCGCCGTGCGGAGCCGGCCCCCGCCAGCAGCCGCGAGCCCGATCCGCGTTCGCCGAAGGCGTCGTCCGGGTTGGACAGGACGCAGGCCTCCAGGGACAGGCAGCCGCAGCCGATGCAGTCCGTGAGGTGATCGCGGAGCCGTCTGAGCTGGTTGATGCGCTCGTCGAGTTCGGAGCGCCAGGCCGCCGAGAGCCGGGCCCAGTCCTCCCGGGTCGGCGTCCGTTCCTCGGGGAGCTCGGCGAGCGCCTCGCGGATGGTGGCCAGCGGGATGCCGACGCGCTGCGCGGCGCGTACGAAGGCGACCCGGCGCAGCGCGTCGCGCTGGTAGCGGCGCTGGTTGCCCGCTGTGCGGCGGCTGCTGATCAGGCCCTTCGACTCGTAGAAGTGCAGGGCGGAGACGGCGGCGCCACTGCGGGCGGACAGCTGGCCGACGGTCAGCTCATGGATCTTCTCGGTGATCTGGGGCATCCCTCGGAGCCTACCGACCACGTCACCCTCCCGGTCCGTTGACATGCGCCCCGCACCCGACCATGCTAAGCAGTTGCTTAGATATGGTGACTTCGTGACGCGAGAGGCCGGGACATGGCAGAGCCGAGGACCTTCACGTCCGCCGACGAGCTGAAGGCGGCGGTGGGCGAGCAACTGGGGTACAGCGACTGGGTGGAGATCGACCAGAAGCGGATCGACCTGTTCGCCGATGCCACGGGCGACCACCAGTGGATCCATGTGGACCCGGAGAAGGCGGCCGCGGGCCCCTTCGGCACCACCATCGCGCACGGCTATCTCACGCTGTCGCTGCTCCCGCTGTTCGGGCCGCAGCTGATCCACGTCGAGGGCGTGAAGATGGGTGTCAACTACGGGACGAACAAGGTCCGTTTCCCCGCCCCGGTCCCGGTCGGCTCCCGGCTGCGGGCCACCGCGACGATCACGGGCGTCGACGATGTGCCGGGCGGGGTGCAGGTGACCGTCGCCTTCACCGTGGAGCGCGAGGGCGGCGACAAGCCGGTGTGCGTGGCCGAGTCGGTGTCGCGGTACTACGTCTGAGCCGCCGTGGACGACGGCTGCGGCCGCGCCCCCACCATGCGCAGCACGAGGTCGGCGTAGAGCGCGCCGACCTCGTCGGGGGTGCGCGGGCCGTCGACCCGGAACCAGCGCGCCACGTCGATGCAGAGCGAGAGCACGGCGAGGGTGGTGCCGCGCACGTCGGGCACGTCGAACTCGCCCGCCGCCACGCCGTCCTCGATGATCCCGCGCGCCTCGGCGTCGACCTGGCGGCGCAGGGCGATGATCTCGGCGCGCGACTCGGGGCCGAGCGCGTCCAGTTCGTACTGGACGACCCGCGCGATGGTGTGCTGCGCCGCGTGCCAGCGGACGAAGGACGCCACGGCCTCGGCGAGCCGCTCGGCGGCGCTCCCCTCGCCCTTCGCCGCGGTGCGCAGCACCTCCAGGGCCTTCTCGTGCCCGATCCGGCTGATGCGGTGGAGCAGCTCTTCCTTGGTCTTGTAGTGGATGTAGAGCGCGGCCGGGCTCATGCCCGCGCGGCCCGCGATGTCGCGGGTCGTCGTGGCGTGGTAGCCACGCTCGGCGAAGGCTTCGACGGCGGCGACGAGCAGCCGCCGCGCCGCGTCAGGGGTGACCTCCGCCCACGGCTGCATCCCGTCGTCGGCCGTCTCCTCCGCCGTACTCATCGCTCGCCCCTTCCACCGGCAGGACGAACACCATACCCCCCAAGGTGAGCGAGCGCTTAGAGAGCCCGCCGGACCGCGTCGGAAACGCGCTCCCGGGCTTCCCGGGCGGGTCGTGTCCGGCGAGGACCGCCGCCGGCCCCGGCGCAACCGGCGCTGCGGGCTCAGAAGGCCGAAACCCCTGTCAGCGCGCGCCCGATCAGTAGTTTCTGAATCTGGCTCGTGCCCTCATAGAGGGTCATCACCCGGGCGTCGCGCAGGAGTTTTCCCGCGGGGTATTCGTCGATGTACCCGTAGCCGCCGAACACCTGGAGGGCGTTGTTCGCGGCACGGACGGCCGCCTCGGACGCGAAGAGCTTGGCCTTGGAGGACTCGACGGCGAAGGGCAGACCGCGGTCGATCAGGTCGGCGACCCGCCAGGTCAGCAGCCGCGCCGCGTCCACGTCCACGGCGATGTCACTGATGAGCTCCTGGACGAGCTGGTGGCGGGCGATGGGCCCGCCGAACTGCTCCCGCTCGCCGGCGTACCGGACGGCCGCGTCCAGGGCCGCTCTGGCGATGCCGACACAGCCGGCCGCGACCGACATGCGCCCCTTGGCGAGCGCGGACATCGCGACGGAGAACCCCTTGCCCTCGGGCCCCAGCATCGCGGAGGCGGGCACCCGGACGTCCTCGAGGACGAGCTCTGCGGTGGCCTGGCCGCGCAGTCCGAGCTTGCCGTGGATGGCGCGGCGGGTCAGACCGGGCGTGTCGGCCGGCACCAGGAAGGCGGAGACGCCCTTGTGGCCGGGGGCGTCGGTGGAGCGGGCGAAGAGCAGCACGACATCGGCCCAGGTGCCGTTCGTGATGAACGTCTTGGCGCCGTTGATCACGTACCCTCCCCCACCGTCGCGGACCGCCCTCGTGGTGAGGTTGCCCGCATCGGACCCGGTGCCCGGCTCGGTGAGGCCGAAGCAGCCGACGTACTCGCCGGAGGTGAGCCCCGGAAGCCACCGCCGCTTCTGCTCCTCGCTCCCCCAGTGGGCGATGGTCTTGGCGACCAGGCCGAGCGAGACGGACACGATGCCGCGCACGGAGGAGTCTCCGCGGCCCAGTTCCTCGGTCACCAGACAGTACGCGAGGTGGTCGCCGCCCGACCCGCCGTAGCGCTCGTCGATGGTGAGCCCGAGGAAGCCGACCTCGCCCAGTTTCTTGACGATCGACCGGTCGACCTCCTCGGCCCGGTCCCAGGTCACGACGTGCGGGGCGATCTCGCGGTTCACGAAGTCCTCGGCCAGTCGCCGCACGGCGGCCTGCTCCTCGCTGAGCTCCAGGTTCACGGCACGTCACCCCAAGGGAAGTCTTTGAATCCCGCACATTTAAATTAGCACTGCTAGTTTCACTCCGCAGCCCTACTATGTGCGCCATGGCCCGACCGCGCAAGCCCCTGCTCAGCACCGACCGCATCGTCGACACGGCCCGGGCGCTGGTGGACACGGAGGGCCTCGCGGCCGTCTCGACACGCCGGCTCGCCGCCGAACTCGGGGTCAGCGGTCCGTCCCTCTACAACCACTTCCGCACGAAGGACCAGATCCTGGAGGCGGTGGCGGACTCCGTCAGCGGACAGGTCGACCTGTCGATGTTCGAGGACGGCCGGGACTGGCGGACCGCGCTGCGCGACTGGGCGGTCTCCTACCGCAGGGCCCTGCGGGACCATCCGAACATCGTGCCCGTCCTGGCCCGCGGCCCCGGCCGCCGCCCGGCCGCGCTACGCCTGGCCGACGCCGTGTACGGCGCCATGGTCGAGGCGGGCTGGCCGCCGGCGCAGGCCACCTCCATCGGCGCGCTGATGCGCTACTTCGTCATGGGGTCCGCGCTCGGCTCGTTCGCCGGCGGCTTCGTCGACGACCGGACCGCGTACGACCCGGCCGACTACCCCCACCTCGGCCAGGCCCACCTCCTGGCCGAACAGCAGGAGAAGATCGACGAACGGGCCTTCGAGACCGGGCTGACGGCACTGCTCGACGGGCTGGAGCGCCAGTACGAGCGGCTCGGAGCGGGCGCGTAGGCCGGGTCGGCATCGTTCGGTGGGCGCCGAGGCGTGCGCGCTCCGTGCTGGGAGGCATGACCACCGGGAACAGGGGCCGGACGCGGGCCCGGGACCGTCAGACACCCGGCCTCGCGGCGTTCGCCGGCCTGATCGCCGACGAGACACGGGCCGCCTGTCTGCCGGCGCTGCTCGACGGACGGGCGTGGACCGCGGGTGAGCCGGCCCGGCACGCGGGTGGCGCGCGGACTGCTGCGCCGGGAGACGGGGGCGCTCACGGACGCGGGCCTGCGGTGGTTCGACGCCGCCGGCAACACGCTCGACCGCGGGAGCCGCCGCCCACTGGCCCGTGCCTGCATCGACTGGACCGAGCACCGCCACCATCCTCGCGGGCGTGGCGGGCGCGGCCCTGTGCCGGCATGACCTGGACGCGGGCTGGTGCGTGCGCATCGGCTCCGAGCGGGCCGTGAAGGTCACGGCGGCGGGCGAACGCTCGCCGGCCGAGCTCCTCGGCATCGAGGCTGCGGCACTGCGCTGATCCCGGCGGCAGGCTCACGGTCCGGGGGCGCCTCTGCCTCTGCCTCTGCCTCTGCCTCTGCCTCTGCCTCTGCCTCTGCCTCTGCCTCTGCCTCTGCCTCTGCCGTACGGTCCCCCTCTCGACGTCGCAAAACCGCAAGCCCTCGATCCGCCCCGTTCCTAGCCTGTGGAGCATGATGAACGCCTCCTCGCCCCGTTCCGCCCGTCGCGCCGATCTGCTCGCCGCGGGCGCGGCCACGGTCACCGTGGTGCTCTGGGCCTCCGCCTTCGTGTCGATCCGCAGCGCGGGCGCCGCCTACGCGCCGGGCGCGCTGGCCCTGGGGCGCCTGCTGTCCGGGGCGGTCGCGCTCGGACTGCTGTGGGCCGTTCGGCGGGAGGGCCTGCCGCCCCGTACCGCGTGGCGGGGCATCGCGATATCCGGTGTGCTGTGGTTCGGGTTCTACATGGTCGCGCTCAACTGGGCCGAGCAGCAGGTGGACGCGGGGACGGCCGCGCTGGTGGTCAACATCGGGCCGATCCTGATCGCGTTGCTGAGCGCGCGACTGCTCGGCGACGCCATGCCGCCCCGGCTCCTGACGGGAATGGCGGTGTCGTTCGCCGGGGCGGTGGCCGTAGGGCTGTCGATGTCCGGCGGAGGCGGGGCGTCGGTCCTCGGGGTCGTGCTCTGCGTCCTCGCCGCGGCCGCCTACTCGTTCGGGGTCGTCGCGCAGAAGCCGGCCCTGGCCGCGGCGAGCGCGCTGCAGGTGACGACGTTCGGGTGTCTCGTCGGTGCCGTCGCGTGTCTGCCGTTCGCGGGGCAGCTGGTGCACGACGCCGCCGGCGCGCCGCTGCCCGCGACGCTCAACATGCTCTACCTGGGCGTCTTCCCGACCGCGCTCGCCTTCACGACGTGGGCGTACGCCCTGGCCCGCACGACCGCGAGCCGGATGGGCGCGACGACGTACGCCGTGCCCGCGCTGGTGGTCCTGATGTCGTGGCTGTTCCTTCACGAGGTGCCCGGGCCGCTGACGCTCGGAGGCGGCCTGCTGTGCCTGGCCGGGGTGGCGGTGTCCCGGTCGCGGCCGCGCGCCGCGTCGCTCCGGCGCGGGGCCGCGGCCGAGGGGCCGGCTCCGCGGCCACGGCCCGAGCGCGAGCGGGCCTGAGGTCCGCACGCCCAGCGCGGACGCGCCGCCCTGACCGCCGGGGCACCTGCCGCCGGAGCCCTGACGCAGATGATTGCGATCGCCGGGCCCTGCCCGCACCGGTCGGCGAAGAAGAGCACGGGCGCGCCGTGGACCCCGGCCGCCCGGACCGGTCGCAGTCGCGGCGCGGCGCGGTGCGGCGCAGTGCGGCGCGGCGCAGTGCAGTACGGCGCAGTACGGTGCAGTACGGCGCGGCGCGGCGCAGTGCGGCGCAGTGCAGTACGGCGCGGTGCAGTGCGGCCTCCTAGAAGACCACCAGCGCGCGGCCGCCCTTCCCGGCCCGCATGTTCTCGAACGCCGCAGGGATGCCCTCCAGGGAGATCCGCTCCGTCACCAGGGCGCCCAGGTCCAGGCGGCCGGCCGTGATGTGCTCACCCAGCGCGGGCAGGTCGCGCGCCGGGTCGCTGTTGCCGTAGACGCAGCCCGAGAGGGTGCGCCCCCAGTGGAAGATCTCCAGGGCGTTGAACACGACCTGCTGGTCCTTGCCGCCGATGCCGACGACCGTCGTACGGCCGCCGCGGCGCGTGCAGTCCCAGGCCGCGCGGATGCTGACCGCGCGTCCCACGCACTCCACCGCCACATCGGCTCCCTGCTTGTCCGTGAGGGCGCGGATCTCGCGGGCCGTGGCGTCGGAGGCGAGGACGAAGTCGGTCGCTCCCGCCCGCCGCGTCAGTTCCTCCTTCTCCGGGGACACGTCCACGGCGATGATGCGCTCCGCGCCCGCGATCCGTGCCGACTGGAGCGTCGCGAGGCCCACCCCGCCGGCGCCGAACACGGCCACCGTCTCCCCCGGCCGTACCCGCGCCGCGTGGTGCACGGCCCCGTAACCCGTGAGCACCGCGCAGCCCAGCAGGGCCGCGTCGGTCAGCGGCACGCCGTTCGGCACCGGCAGCACACAGGACGCCGCCACCACCGTCTCCTCGGCGAACGCGGCCACGTTCAGACCGGGATGCAGATCCGTGCCGTCGTCGGCGCGGCGGGCGTACACGTCGCCGGCCCCGGTCAGCGCGTTGGCGCACAGCCACACCTCGCCCAGCGCGCAGGCGTGGCAGCTCCCGCAGGACGGCGCCCAGTTGAGGACGACCCCGTCGCCGGGCGCGACATGGGTGACGCCCTCCCCCACGGACACCACCGTCCCCGCCCCCTCGTGGCCGAGGACGGCGGGCACCGGCACCCGCATGGTGCCGTCGGACAGGGACAGGTCGGAGTGACACACCCCGGCGGCAGCCAGCCGGACCCGGACCCGGCCGGGGCCCGGCTCGGGCAGCTCGATCCCGGTGACCTCCAGCGGGGCACCGACGGCGGGCAGGACAGCGGCACGGATCATCTGGCTAACGCTCCTGGAACTGGAGGGACTTGGTCTGGAGGTACTCGGCGAGCCCGTGCGCGCCCAGCTCGCGGCCCACCCCGGACTGCTTGTAGCCGCCGAACGGAGCAAGGGGGTTGAAGCGCCCGCCGTTGATGTCGACCTGCCCGGTCTCCAGCTTCCGCGCGAAGGCGACCGCCTCCGCGTCGTCGCCCGCCCAGACGGCGCCGGCGAGCCCGTACACCGTGCCGTTCGCGATCCGCAGGGCGTCCTCCTCGTCCTCGTAGCGCAGGATCGAGAGCACGGGTCCGAAGATCTCCTCCTGGGCGATGGTCATCTCGGGGGTCACGTCGGCGAAGACGGTGGGCCGCACGAAGTAGCCCCGCTCGTGCGGGGATTCCGGGCCGCCGGTGACCAGCCGGGCGCCCTCCGCCACACCCTTCTCGATGTACCCGCGCACGCGCGCCTGCTGCTTGGCGTTCACCACCGGGCCGATGCGGTCCCCGTACTTTCCGGCGGCCGCCGCGGCGAGCCCGACCGCCTCCTCGTACCGGTCCCGGTGCACCAGCATCCGCGTCCACGCGCTGCAGGTCTGGCCGGAGTTGGACATGACGTTGGCGACGCCGACGTTCACCGCCTTGGCGAGGTCGGCGCTCGGCAGGATGACGTTCGCGGACTTGCCGCCCAGTTCCAGGGCGACCTTCTTCACGGCGGCCCCGGCCGTCGCACCGATCCGCTTGCCCACCGCCGTGGAGCCGGTGAAGGAGACCATGTCGACGCCCTCGTGCTCGGCGAGCGCCTGGCCGGCGACCGGGCCGAGGCCGGTGACCAGGTTGAACACGCCGGCCGGAACGCCCGCGTCGTGCACCGCCTCCGCGAACGACTGGGCGGTCAGCGGGGTGTCCTCGGCGGGCTTGAGGACGACCGTGCAGCCCGCCGCGAGGGCCGGGGCGACCTTGGCGACGATCTGGTGGAGCGGGTAGTTCCAGGGGGTGATGGCGCCCACGACGCCGACCGGCTCGTGGTGGATCACGGAGTTGCCGGCCTCCTCCTGGAAGGCATGCGTCGCGGCCAGTTCGGCGTACGAGCCCGTGACCAGGATCGGCAGGCCCACATGGACGGACTGCGAGAACGAAGGCGGCGAGCCCAGCTCGGCCGTCACGGTCCCGGCGATCTCGTCCTTGCGGGCGACGAGCGCGTCCCGCAGGGCCGTCAGGCGCGCGGCGCGTTCGGCCGGCGCGGTGGCCGCCCAGGCCGGGAGTGCGGCACGGGCCGCCCGCACCGCGGCGTCGATGTCCTCGACGGTGCCCGCGGGGACACGGCCGATGACCTGTTCGTCGACCGGGTTCACGACCTCGATCACGTCCGGGCCCGTGGCCGCGCGCCACGCGCCGTCGATGTACATGCCGTCGTGTGCCTGCATCGTCTTCCTCCTGGGCCGGGCGGCGTCGTCCGCGCCCCCGTACGGGCGATCGAGACCAAACTAGCGGTGTTAGTTTTGCCGCGCCAGGTCTGGGAGCGCCCCCGGAAAGAGGTTCGTCCACCTCGCCGAGGCGCGAAGACGAGCGGCCATATCCGTCATCTCGCATCGACCGGCACTTCCGCCTCCCGTGCGCGAACCTTCCGGTGGGGATCTGTTGCACAGCGTGCTGACGGCCCGGGGAGACCTCCCCGGCCTCCACGTCCGAGAGCGCTCTCAGACCGCGTGCACGTCCCTCCTCCCTCGCACGCCGTGCGTGCGCGACCCCACCACCGAAGACCCCGGATGTCCAAAGACCAGGACGAGGAATTCGCCGGGGCGGATGTCCAGCGACAACCGCTCCACCACGCGGACGCCGCGGGTGCAGGACTTGCCGACCTGGCGCAGGGAGATGGCACGTGGCATGGGTGTCCCCGGGGCTCACAGGAACCGCTGGTACTGCGCGGCCGGCCGTCCCGTGCGGGTCGTACGGGACCGTGGGTCACGGAAGTTGACGGACGGCACGCGCCCGGAGGAAGAGACATGACACGATCGGGCGTCCGGTCTCGCACGGCGAGAAAGCGGACGCTTCGGTTCAGTTCGTGGCCACCGGGGTCAGTTCGACGGGTATGCCGTTGAGGACCGCGTTGCCCGACAGGGGGTCGAGCAGGCTGCCGTCGAGGAGCTGGTTGACGTTGACGCCGGGGTGCAGGGCGGCATGGCTCATCCGGGTGCCGGGCCGGTCGTGGCCCCAGCCGTGCGGAAGGCTGACCACACCGGGCAGGATGCCGTCGGTGACCTCGACGGGCGCGGTCACCGCTCCCCCGGCGCCCCCTACTCGTACCTGCGCGCCGTCGGCGAGCCCGAGCCGCTCGGCGTCGTCGGGGTGGAGGTGCAGGGTGCAGCGGTTGGAACCGCCGGTCAGCGCGGGCACGTTGTGCAACCAGCTGTTGTTGGAGCGCAGATGGCGCCGCCCGACGAGCACGAGCCCGGCGGCGCGCTCGCCCAGGGCCCGCCTCAGGCGCGGCAGGTCGTCCGCGATCGGTCCCGGCAGCAGCTCCACCTTGCCGCTGGGGGTCTTCAGCGGCTGCGGCAGGCGGGGCCCGAGCGGGCCGAGGTCGATCCCGTGCGGATGGGCGAGCAGCTTCTCCAGGGTGAGCCCGTCGGGCCGGGCACCGAACCCGTCGCCGTACGGGCCGAGGCGCAGCATCATGTCGAGCCGCCGCTCGGGACCGTTCTCGCCGCCGAGGCGGGCGGCCAGTTCACGCGGATCGCGGCCGTGGACCGGCGAGTGCGCCTCGGTGACGGCCCTGCCGAGGGTCTGCTCGACGACCATGGCGTCCACGGTGTCCGGAGCGGCGCCGTGCAGGCCCGTCGCGGCGAGGATCAGCCGCGCGTGGATCTCGGTCTCCGCCATCAGGCCCGGCTCCTGCTGGACCGCGGCGCGGGTGTAGCGGACCTGGTTGCGCACGGCCAGGGAGTTGAAGGCGAAGTCGAAGTGGGCGGCTTGGGAGGGCGGGGGCGGCGGCAGCACGACGTGTGCGTGGCGTGAGGTCTCGTTGAGGTACGGGTCGACGCTGACCATGAAGTCCAGCGCGCCGAGCGCCTTGTCGAGCCGGTCTCCGTCCGGCGCGGAGAGCACGGGGTTGGCGGCGACGGCGATGACGGCGCGCACCGGGCTGCCCTCGTCGGTGGCGGTGTCGATCTCCTCGGCGAGCGCGGCGATCGGCAGTTCCCCCTTGGCCTCGGGGTGCCGGCGCACCCGCGAGTGCCAGCGTCCGAGCGCGAAGCCGCGTCCGGGCCCGGCGGGACGCGGGGATCTGCCGGTGGCCGACAGCGGGAAGAGAACACCGCCGGGCCGGTCGAGGTTGCCGGTGAGGATGTTGAGCACGTCGACGAGCCAGCTGGCCAGGGTGCCGTGCGGAACGGTGCACGTGCCGATGCGTGCGTAGACGGCGGCGGTGGGCGCGGCCGCGAGCGCGCGGGCGAGGCCCCTGATGGTGTCCGCCTCGACGCCGCACGCCGCGGAGGCGGCTTCGGGGGTGAAGTGCCGTGCCTCCGCGGCCAGGTCCCCCATCCCCTGCACATGCGGGGCGAGGTCCCCGAGGTCGACGAGGTCCTCCTCGAAGAGGACGTGCACCATCGCCGCGAGCAGCAGGGCGTCGGTGCCGGGACGGATCGCGATGTGCCGGTCCGCGAGCCGGGCGGTACGGGTGCGGCGCGGGTCGATCACGGTGAGGGTGCCGCCGCGGGCCCTGAGCGCCTTCAGCTTTCCGGGGAAGTCGGGCGCCGTGCACAGACTCCCGTTGGACTCCAGCGGGTTGGCGCCGATGAGCAGGAGGTGGCCGGTGCGGTCGAGGTCGGGCACGGGGATGGCGCCCGCGTCTCCGTACAGCAGCCCGCTGGAGACGTGCTTGGGCATCTGGTCCAGCGTGGAGGCCGTGAACACGCTGTGGGTGCGCAGGCCCGCGAGCAGGAGCGGCGGGTAGAGGGCGCCGGCCATCGTGTGCACGTTCGGGTTGCCGAGGACGACCCCGACGGCATGGGGTCCGTGCCGCTCCACGACGGGCCGCAGCCCGGCGGCGACGGCGTCGAACGCCTCCTCCCAGGTGGCCTCGCGCAGTTCCCCGTCTCGACGCACGAGGGGTGTGCGCAGGCGGTCCGGGTCGGAGTCGGCGGCCCCGAAGGAGGCGCCCTTGGGGCAGACGAACCCCTTGCTGAACACATCGTCACGGTCGCCGCGGGCGCCGGTGACACGGGTGCCCTCAAGGGTCAGCGTCAGCCCGCAGGTGGCCTCGCAGAGCGGACAGATACGCAGGGCGGTGCGGGACACGGGTCCTCCCGGAGGCGTGGCGGCGGCAGGGCGCACGGACAAGGGGGAGCATACCGACCGGTACGCACGGAGGGGAGGGGTTGCGACCGGCCCGTACCGGAGATCCGCGAGGACCCCGGGCCGCCGGGCGGGGCGTCGCCCGGGCGGGGACCGCCCCGGGCCGAGGCCGCCCGGGGCGCGGTCATTCCAGCGCCCGCTCCATGTACGCCCGCAGAAGGCCGCGCATCTCGTCGATGATCTTCCCATCGCCCTCGGGGTCCACCCGGAAGGCCAGCTGTATCAGGGTGTCGGCCGTTTCCACCGCGATCAGGAACGTGCGGCGCAGGTCCTCGTCCGGGGCGCGGTCGAGGTACCCGGACAGGAGGTCCATGAGGCGGTCGGCGACGCGCCGGTTGGGCTCGGAATGGCGGACGCCGACGGGGATCTGGTTGCCGAAGTCCACGAGGGCGAACCCGGGTGCCGTGCGCTTCATGTCGAGGTACTCGTCCAGGACCGCGTCCATGCCCTCGCGCCAGCCGCCCTCACCCCCCGCGTCCGACAACCGCCGGACCACGCGCTCGGTGTAGCGCTCCAGGTTGCGTTCGGCGAGGGCGTCGGCCATCGCCCGCTTGTTGCCGAAGAAGCGGTACACGGATCCGATGGGCACGCCCGCACGCAGGGCCACGGCCCGGGTGCTCAAGGCGTCGTAGCCGACCTCGTCGAGCAGATCGGCGCAGGCGTCGAGGATTCTGGTCAGTCGTTCCGCGCTACGGCGTTGTACGGGCGCGCGGCGCAGGGATGTCGCGTGGGGCACGGGTTTCATGATGCCTTTCCGCCGGAGGCCGGTGAACCTCGCCCGGCTGTACGAAAAGGATCGGTCCGGCAACTCACCGAGCGAGTCACCGGAACCACTCAGGGTCACGCCACCCCCTCCGCTCCACCGACCCCTTGCGCACACGCCACCCCGAATCCTACGGTAATGCATAGGAATCAGCGGCAAGGGAGCGGTGATGAGCGGGGACGAGGCGAGGAAGACCGCGGAGGGACTGTCGTATCTCTCCGGTTTCGGCAACGAGCACAGCTCGGAGGCAGTCCCCGGTGCGCTGCCCGAGGGCCGCAACTCACCACAGCGCGCACCGCTCGGGCTGTACGCGGAGCAGCTGAGCGGTACGGCGTTCACCGAACCGCGCGCGCACAACCGCCGTTCGTGGCTGTACCGCGTCCGCCCCTCGGCGGCGCACCCGGCCTTCACCCGCACGGGCAACGGCACGCTCCGCTCGGCGCCGTTCACGCAGACGGTGCCCGACCCCAACCGGCTGCGCTGGGACCCGCTGCCGGAGCCCCCGGCGGGGACGGACTTCCTGGCCGCCCTGTGGACGGTCGGCGGCAACGGCGACGTCACCCAGCGCGCCGGCATGGCCGTGCACCTTTACCACGCCAACGCGTCCATGGAGCGCGTGTTCAGCGACGCCGACGGCGAGCTGCTGATCGTCCCCGAGCGCGGCGGGCTGCTGCTGCACACCGAGTTCGGGATGCTGCGCGCGGAGCCCGGCCATGTGGCGCTGATCCCCCGCGGGGTCCGCTTCCGGGTGACGCTGCTCGACGACACGGCACGGGGCTATGTGTGCGAGAACTACGGCGCCCCCTTCCGGCTGCCCGACCTCGGCCCGATCGGCGCCAACGGGCTGGCGGCCGCCCGGGACTTCCAGGCCCCGGTCGCGGCGTACGAGGACGTCGAGGGCCCGGTCGAGGTGGTCAACAAGTTCTGCGGCAACCTCTGGACGGCGACGTACGGCCACTCGCCGCTCGATGTCGTCGCCTGGCACGGCAACCATGTGCCGTACCTCTACGACCTGCGCCGGTTCAATGTGATCGGCAGCATCAGCTACGACCACCCGGACCCGTCGATCTTCACGGTGCTGACCTCGCCGAGCGACACCCCCGGCCTGGCGGGCATCGACTTCGTCGTCTTCGCGCCCCGCTGGCTGGTGGGCGAGGACACCTTCCGGCCGCCCTACTTCCACCGGAACGTGATGAGCGAGTACATGGGCCTCGTCGAGGGCGCCTACGACGCCAAGGCGGAGGGTTTCGTGCCGGGCGGCGGCTCGCTGCACAACATGATGTCGGCGCACGGTCCGGACCGGGAGACGTTCGAGAAGGCGA
Source organism: Streptomyces caeni (assembly GCF_042678285.1). NCBI lineage: Bacteria > Bacillati > Actinomycetota > Actinomycetes > Kitasatosporales > Streptomycetaceae > Streptomyces > Streptomyces caeni. The sequence continues at coordinate 11,714 of NZ_JBHUDX010000023.1, read as the reverse complement.
GTGCCGCCGAGCTGAGCCCGCAGAAGGTGGACGACGGGCTGGCCTTCATGTTCGAGACCCGCTGGCCGGTGACCCTCACGCCGCACGCGGTGCGGGCCGAGCACCTGCAACGCGGGTACGACGACGTGTGGCGGGGCCTCGAACGTCACTTCCGCCCGTTGCACTGAGCGCCGCCGACCGGTACGGATAGCCCGTGACGTCATTCGCCCCGGACTCGATCGTCCTGAACCGAAAGCTGCCGCTCTGGTACCAGGTGTCGCAGTCGCTGCGCGCCTCGATACTCGGCCGCTCCCCCCGGGACCCGCTGCGTCTGCCCACCGAGGAGCAGTTGGCGGGTCACTACGGGGTGAGCGTGCTGACCATGCGGCAGGCGCTGAAGGAGCTGGAGGACGAGGGGCTGATCACGCGTCACCGCCGGCGCGGCACGTTCATCGAGCCCAGCGCGCGCAGGGGCGCCCCGGTCCGGCTCCTCGGCTCGGTGGACGCGATCGTGGCCCAGCAGTCCGGCATGACGACCGAACTGCTGGACCACGGCCGGGTGCCGGTGCCGCCCGGACTCGCCGAGCACTTCCCGGACCTCGCCGAGGTGGCGACGTACCACCGGCTGCGCAGCGACGAGAAGACGGGCGAGCCGACCAACCACGCTCGCAACTACGTCCGCCCCGAACTGGGCGACCGCATCACCCCGGACGATCTGGTCCGCTGGCCGATGACCAAGGTGCTGCGGGACGTCGTGGGCGCGGACATCAGCCGGATCACGGACACCGTGGAGGCCCGGCTCGCGGATCCGGAGACGGCGCGGCTGCTGCACGTCCCGCTGCTCAGCCCGATCCTTCACTACACGGGTGTCACCTACGACTCCGGCGGGAGGCCCCTCGATGTGGCGGTGATCCACTACCGCGGGGACCGCTTCTCCTTCACGGTCACCCTCGAGGCCACCTGACCCCGTCGTACGATGCCCGGCGTGACGCACGACGACGCTCCGCTGCTGGCGGACCTCATGCCGTGGTCCGTCGCCCCCCTGCGGCCGGGCCGCGCCTGGCCGTCGGCGCCCGACGCGGCCTCCCTGAAGGCCCGCTGGGACGCCCTCGTGAAGACCGAAGGCCCCGAACGGGAGGCCCTGTTCGCGCCGACCCGCGCCCGTACGCTGCACTCTGCGGTCGGGCAGCTGCCGGGCCACCCGGGCGGCACCGAGCGGCTGGTCCGCGCCTCGGGCCCCTGCCCGGAGCCCGTGCGTGTGCTGCACGCGCCGTTCGACGAGCAGTGGCTGATCCCCGACCACCGTCTGATCGACGCGGCACGGCCGGAGCTGTGGCGGGTTGCGGACGGGCACCAGGTCTTCGCCGTGGAGACGGGCGCCGCCCCCGGCTCCCGCGAGCCCCTCCTGCTCGCGACGTCGCTGATGCCCACGCTCCGTTCCGGCCGCATCCGCCCGCTGTTCCGCCGCCCCGGCGGCGAGGAGGCCAATCTGGCCCCCGGACTGCTGGTGCATCTGGAGGCCCGGCTGGGCCTGTCCCCAGCCCCGGTGGACCTCCTCGCCTGGATCCTGGTCACGGCGCGCCCCGGGCCCGAGGGCCCGCTCGTCCCGCTCACCGAGGACGCCGGGCTGTGGACGGAAGGCGTCGAGCTGGGCCACCGCATGCTCTGGCTGATGCGCCGCGACGGCGAACGCCCCAAGCTACCCGGCGGTCGACGCCCGTATGTCCGCGCCCCGTTGCCGCCCGTCCCGCTCTCCCTCCACTACGACGCCGACGAGGAGACCCTCCACCTCGGCGAGGGCCGCATCTCACCGGTGCCGCCCGCCGCCTGGGACTTCGAGGCGGGCGGCCTGCGGGTGCTGGAGGAGTGGTTCGCGGCCCGGACCGCCCGGGCCGAGCCGGGCACCCTGGCGGCGATCGGCCCGTCCGCCTGGCCGCAGCCGTGGACCTCGGAGCTCCTGGAGCTGATCACCGTCCTGGCCCTGCTGGCGGAGCTGCGTCCGCGGCAGGCCGGCCTGACCGTGACCGCGCCGGTGACGGCTGGCGACCTGCGCACGGCGGGTGTGCTGCCGGTACCGGACGCCGCACGCCGCCCCGCGTCGGTGCTGGACCACCGTGAAGAGGGCCCCGAGGGGCAGTTCGCGCTGGTCTAGGGCCTGTTCCGAGTTCCCCGTCGTCCGCGCGGAGCGCGGGCGCGGCGGTGTCGTGGAGGCACCGCCCGCGCGAGCGCGGCCGAGCGTGGGGGAGCGTGCGATCGGCGTGCGGCGCCGCAGGTCATGTGGCGCGGCCACCTGTCCTGCGGCGCCGTGCGGCGGCGTGCGTGCCGGGCCCCGGGGCGCGGGCGGGGAACTCGGAACAGGCCCCAGGGGCCACGGCCCCGCGGGACCCCCGGGCGGGGGTGAACGCCGGCCGTCCATGACACCCGCGTGTGACGCCGCCCGCTGACAAGGGCGTCGCCCTCGGGACATGATCCATCCCATGGCTCCTCTTCCGCTGCCCCTGGAGGGCATCACCGTCGTCGCCGTCGAGCAGGCCGTCGCCGCGCCGTTCGCGACCCGGCAGCTCGCCGATCTCGGCGCCCGCGTGATCAAGGTCGAGCGGGTGGACGGCGGTGACTTCGCCCGCGGCTACGACACCGCCGCCCGCGGTCTGGCCTCGCACTTCGTGTGGTGCAACCGCGGCAAGGAGTCGATCGCCCTGGACCTCAAGGACCCACGCGGGCTGGACGTGGTACGGCGGCTGGTCTCGGACGCGGACGTGTTCGTGCAGAACCTCGCCCAGGGCGCCGCCGCCCGTCTCGGCCTGGACGCGGCCACGCTGTGCGCGGCCCATCCGCGGCTGATCGCGGTGGACATCTCGGGCTACGGGACGTCGGGGCCGTACGCGGACAAGCGGGCGTACGACATGCTCGTGCAGTGCGAGGCGGGGCTGGTGTCGGTCACCGGGACGCCGCGGCAGCCGGCGAAGGCGGGGATTCCGGCGGCCGACATCGCGGCGGCCATGTACGCGTTCTCGGGGGTACTGGCGGCGCTCGTCCGGCGGGGCACGACCGGACGCGGCGGACCGGTCGAGATCTCCATGCTGGAGGCACTCGCCGAGTGGATGGGACATCCGCTGCACCATGTGATGCACGACGGCACTCCCCCGGCGCGCACGGGCCTGGCGCACGCCGTCATCGCGCCCTACGACGCCTACCCCACGGCGGACGGCGGGCGGGTGCTGCTGTCCGTGCAGAACGACCGGGAGTGGCGGCGGCTCGCCGCGCAGGTCCTCGGCCGGCCCGAGTGGGGAACCGACCCGGCGTACGCGACGAACGCGGCGCGCGTCGCCCACCGGGAGGACACGGACGCCCTGGTCGCCGAGGGGATCGGGGCGCTCGGCACGGACGAGGCCGTGGCCCGGCTGGAGGCCGCCGACATCGCGTGCGCACGCCTCAGGGACGTGCGGGAGGTGGCGGCGCACCCCCAGCTGGCGGCCCGGGACCGGTGGCGGGAGGTGGGGACGCCGGTGGGGCCGCTGAGGGCACTGCTGCCGCCGATCACACTGCCGGGCGGGGAGGAGGCACGGATGGGGGATGTGCCCGCGCTCGGAGAGCACACCGAGACGCTGCTGCGTGCCGTGGGGATGACGGACGACGAGATCGCAGCGCTGCGCCGGGACGGTGTGGCCGCCTGAGCGCGGGCTTCTTGCGGAACGCCCGCCTGTCGGGCGTCGGGCGGAACGCCGGTGTCGCTCAGCGCCCGCCGAACAGCGAACGGCGCAGACGGCGCAGCGGCGCGAACAGCGAGACCCCGTGCATGCGGGCCCCCCTGCCACTGCGGTCGTGCGCGGTGTCACGGGCGGTCAGCTCACGCATCAGCGAGGTCGCCTCGACCGTCTCACGCTGCGGGACGGCGGGGCCGGCGAGCACCGAGAGATGGCGGTCGAGGCGCGAACTGGTCGCGCTGCTCCCGCAGGTGATCGCGGGGACCCTCGCCCTGCTGCGCACTGTTATCCGTTCCATGTCACTCCCCACCCGTACGAGTCCACCCGGCCCGGGCAGAGTAACCCTATCGCTCCCTCGTGGCACTCGTGTATCGCGGACGCAGGATTCACCTGAGCCGTCGGGGCGTTGACGACTACTCACCGAATCCGACGGAGCGCAGGGCGAGTTGGACAACCGGCTGGCTGGTGGGCTGTGGTGAGCCGCCGTCGGGTTCCACCGTCACGGCCAGTGACGTCGCGGACTTGCCGATCCCGCTCGCGACCAGGGGCGTGTCGCCCTGGAACAGACCGAGGGAGCGTGGTTGCACATCGGGGCGCATGAGCCAGAGTTGATGCACACGGCCGCCGGGAGGTGCGCCCAGCCCGCTGAGGGTCACGACGGCGCGCCCCTCGGACACGGATGCGACCACGGCGATCCCTCGTCCCTTGGCGTCCCGGTCACCGGTGGCACGGGCGTCGGGGGCGGCGAGAACGGCGGCGATCCGGCGCGCCTGCGCGCGCTCCGCGTCGAGTTCGTCCTGCGTGCGCGTGGCCTGGACGGCGAACAGCGCGGCGACGACGAGGGCCGCGGCGGCCGTGGCGGTGGCGAGCGGGCCGAAGAGAGGGCGCAGCCGGGGCGCACGGGCGCGCGGGGGCGGCGGTGCGGTGCCCCAGACGTGCGGCGGCAGGTGCGGTTCCCGGGTGGGGGGCACGTCCGGTGCGGGCGCGGGGTCCTGCGGGAGGTTCCGTACCGCGGTCAGCACGCGGTCCCGCAGACCGGGCGGGGCCGGGGCCGTCGTGGACCAGGCGAGGCGGACGGCGTCCTCCGACAGGGCGCGCACGTCCGCGGCGCAGCGGTCGCACTGCTTGAGGTGCTTCTCGAAGCGGCGCCGTTCGCCGGGTTCGAGCGCGTCCAGCGCGTAGGGGGCGGCGAGCGAGTGCAGATCGCCGGGGCGCAGACGGGAGAAGACGCTCATGCGACACCTCCCAGGCACTCGCGCAGCCGGGTGAGTCCGTCGCGCATCCTCGTCTTGACCGTACCGAGCGGGAGTCTGAGCCGCTCGGCCACCTCACGGTACGTGTAGCCGTCGTAGTAGGCGAGCGTGACGGACTGGCGCTGCAGCGCGGTGAGGCGGTCCAGGCAGCGGCGCACCCACTCGCGTTCCAGGCCCGCCTCCACCTCCTCGGCGACCTGGTCGAAGGCGGGATGGTGGGCGCGCCGGGCCTCGCGCTGCTCGCGTTCGCCGGCCGCGCGGGCGCTGCGCACCCGGTCGACGGCGCGGCGGTGGGCCAGGGTGAGGATCCACGACAGCGCGCTGCCGCGGCCGGGGTCGAACCGCGGGGCGGAACGCCACAGTTCGAGCAGCACCTCCTGCGCCACCTCCTCCGACTGGGCGGGGTCCCGCACAACCCGGCGCACCAGCCCGAACACCGGCCCGGACACCAGTCCGTACAGGTCCTCGAATGCCTTCTGGTCGCCCCCGGCCACGAGCACCAGAAGTTCGTCCGCCTCCACTCGTATCCCCCTCTCCACCGCCGCACACGGCCCGGTTGCTCCACTGTGACGTTCAAAGCGCTCACGCCCTCGGACGGTGGTACGGATCAGCCTGCCGAAAACGCGGGTCGAGCAGGCACGAAATGAGTTTTCCGGTTCGACCAATCCGCCTCGGCCGCCGCTCCGAATCCCCGTGCGTCAGGCAAGTCGGCACTGAGGACGGACGGCATGACACCTTTCTCCAGGAGCAGCGTGGGGCGCGGGAGTCTCGCGGCCCTCATCTGTGGCGCTCTGGCGGCCGGAGGGCTCGCGGCCGCCGGCGTGACCGCGCTGGAACCGAGGGCGGCCTCCGCCTCCTCCCACCGGGAGGCTCCGCTGATCTCGGGGCAACCGCGGTACGACAACACGGACCTGTACGCGTTCGTGAGCCCCGACAAGCCGGACACGACGACGGTCATCGCGAACTTCGTCCCGTTCGAGGAGCCGGCGGGCGGCCCCAACTTCTACACGTTCGCGGACGACGCGCAGTACGACATCCACGTCGACAACGACGGGGACGCGCAGGGCGAGCTGGTCTTCCGGTACACGTTCAAGACCCATGTCAAGAACAAGGACACCTTCCTGTACAACACGGGTCCGGTGGACAGCCTCGACGATCCCGACCTCAACGTGACGCAGACCTACGACATCGACCTCGTCAAGCTGCACAAGCAGAGGCTCGTCGCGAAGACGAAGATCGCGGACAACGTGCCGGTGGCTCCGTCGAACGTCGGCAAGGCGTCGATGCCGGACTACGGCAAGCTTCGTGACCAGGCCGTCCACAAGCTCGCGGGCGGCGCGACGACGTTCGCGGGGCAGGCGGACGACCCGTTCTTCGCCGACCTGCGCGTCTTCGACCTGCTGTACGGCGGGAACCTCTCGGAGGTCGGCCGGGACACGCTGAAAGGGTATAACGTCAACTCCCTCGCGCTGCAGGTGCCGAACGACCTGATCCGCGAGTCGGCGCACCAGCCGGTGGTCGGCATCTGGTCGACGGTCCAGCGCAAGGACGCGCACGGCGACTGGACGCAGGTCTCCCGCCTCGGCAACCCGCTGGTCAACGAGGTCGTCAACCCGCAGAAGGACAAGGACAGGTTCAACGCGTCCGCGCCGTGGTACGACGCGCAGTTCCTCAAGAACGTGACCAACCCCGAGCTGCCGAAGCTCATCGAGGCGATCTACAAGATCAAGGCTCCGGCCGAGCCCCGCAACGACCTGGTGGACGTCTTCCTGAAGGGCGTCGAGGGCCTCAACCAGCCGCCGAACGTACGGCCGGCGGAGGAACTGCGGCTCAACACCTCGATCCGGCCTGCCGCCGACCCGAAGCGGCTCGGCGTGCTCGACGGCGACAACGCGGGCTTCCCGAACGGGCGCCGGCTCACCGACGACGTGATCGACGAGGCGCTCCAGGTGGTGGAGGGCGAGCTGGTCGGCTCGAAGAACGACCTGGGCGACGCGGTCGACGCGAACGACAAGAAGTTCGGGCACTCCTTCCCGTACCTGGCCGAGCCGACCTCGGGCTCGCGCGGCCCGCTGGCGAAGGGCACCGGGAACAACGTGCGCAACCAGCTGGGCGACGGACTGGTGCCGACCGGTTCGAGCGGCTCCGGCACCACGCTGATCGCGGCCTCCGCGACGGCCGGCGCGGCCGGGTTCCTGCTGATCGCCGGCGCGCTGATGTGGTGGCGCCGGCGCGCCCGCTACCGGGTGTACTGATCCGCCCCCGACGGGGCCGCCCCGGTGGCCCCGTCCCCTCGACCGGCGCGGCCCGTACCCTCCCTTCCCCCACGGCGCGGGCCGCGCCGCCCCACCCCGACGACCGTTTCCGCCCAGGAGATTGAGGAGAGGGCATGTCCCCGCGTACGAACGCAAGCGCGCCGGAGAGCGGGCACGGCGGCCGCCCGGAGGCGGAGCCGGCGGGGCCCGCACCCGAGCAGGACACCGCGCGCGCCGACGCGTCCGCCGAGAGGGCCGCGAACACGGCTCCGGTTCCCGGCCCCGGCGGCACCGCCTCCACCGCGGAACCCAGGAGCGGCGCCGGGACGCCCGGCAGGAACGCGGGCTCCGCCGCCGAGCCGGCCGGCGAGCACGAGCAAGCCGGCACGACCACCGCGGACACGGCCACCACCGCAGAGCCGGCCGACCGCTCCAAACGGGCCGGCGCGACCGCCGCGCCGACCGTCCCCGCCGCCGAACGGGCCACCCCGTCCACCGCGGGCACCGACTCCCGCGCCGAGCCCTCCGGCGGGTCGGCGGCGTCGCCCGGGCCGGGCGGCGACGACGAGCGGATCGTCGCGCTGCGGAGGTTCTCCGCGTCGGGGCGGCGGTGGCGTGCGCTGCAACTCGGGCTGTGCGGCGCCTCGTTGGCCGTCGCGCTCACCGCCGGGGCCGTGGTCGTCGGGGCGGTGCGGAACAGCGGTACCGCCCCGGTCGCCGCCACGCCCGGCGGGGTCTCGCCCGCTCTGCTCGCCGGTGGCGACCTGGACTCCGGCATCCGCGCCCTGCAGACCCATCTCCGCGCCCAGCCACGGGACCACGGCGGCTGGGCGACGCTCGGTCTCGCCTACGTCGAGCAGGCCCGCACCAAGGGCGACCCCTCCCGCTACCCGCAGGCGCAGCGCGCCCTCGACCGGTCACTGGGGCTGCGCCCGGGCAACGACGCCGCGCTCGCCGGCCGCGCCGCCCTCGCCGCGGCCCGGCACGACTTCGCCGGCGCCCTCACCTACGCGGACCAGGCCCTGCAGCAGAACCCGTACAGCGAGCGCGCCCTGTCCTCCCGTGTCGACGCGCTCGTCGAACTCGGCCGCTACTCCGACGCCTCGAAGGCCGCGGACCGGGCCGACGCGCGTCGGCCCGGCGTCCCCGTTTTCACGCGCTACGCCTACGTCCACGAGCTGCGCGGCGACGTGACGACCGCCCGCCGCGTCCTGGAGCAGGCGCTGGGCACGGCGACGAGCCGCGGCGACATCGCGTACGTGGCCACCGCGCTGGGCCAACTCGCCTGGAGCCAGGGCCAGTACACCACCGCCCTCGCCCACTACGCCCGCGCGCTGGCAGCCGACGACACATGTCTCCCGGCGCTTGAGGGCCGCGCCCGCGCGCAGGCGGCGCGGGGCGACACCGAGGCGGCGATCCGCGGCATGGAGCAGGTCGTCGACCGCGCGCCACTGCCGCAGTCCCTGGTGGAACTCGGCGAGCTGTACGAGGCACGGGGCAAGGAGGGCGACCGGGCGAGGGCACACGACCAGTACGCCCTCGTCGACGCCTGGGTCTCGCTGGCCCGCGCGAACGGCGTCGACGCCGACCTCGACACGGCCCTCGCCGCCGCCGACCACGGCGACCCGGCGGCCGCGCTGCAGGCGGCCCGCGCCGAGTGGGCGCGGCGCCACACCGTGCACACCGCGGACGCCCTCGCATGGGCCCTGCACGTGAGCGGCCGCGACCGGGAGGCCCTGCCGTACGCCCGGCAGGCCACGGCCACCGGTTACCGCAACGCGGCCTTCCTCTACCACCGCGGCATGATCGAGCGCGCCACGGGTCATCCGCGGCAGGCCCGCGCCTTGCTCAGGGCGGCGCTGAGGCTCAACGCCGGCTTCTCGCCGCTGGGTTCGCGCACGGCCCGTGAGGCGCTGGAGGCGATGAAGTGAACCTCCGTCGCCTCGCCGCCTCCGGCGCGGCCGTGCTCACGGCCGTCTGCGCGCTCGTCCTGGGGCCCGCCGGGCAGGCCGGGGCCCACCCTCTCGGCAACTTCACCGTCAACCGGTACGACGGCCTGGTCGCCGCGCCGGGACGGCTGCGGGTCGACCATGTCGAGGATCTCGCGGAGATCCCGGCCACCCAGGCGAAGCCGGACATCGCGCGGCTGGGCCTGGCCGAGTGGGCCCGGCAGCGGTGCGAGAAGGCAGCCGCGGGCAGCGTGGTCACCGTCGGCGGGCGCCCGGCCGCACTGGCCGTCGGTGCGAGCCGCGCGCAGCGGCGCCCCGGCCAGGCGGGGCTGAACACGCTGCGCGTGGAGTGCAGGCTGACGGCGCCGCTGCCCAGGGGCGGCACCATCACCCTGGGCTTCCACAGCGCGAGCACGGCCACCGGGCCCGGCTGGCGGGAGGTCACCGCGCGGGGCGACCGTATGACGCTCACCGCGTCGAGCGCGCCGAGGACCTCGGTGTCCCGCGAACTGACCAGCTATCCGAAGGAGTTGCTCTCCTCGCCGGCCGACACCGTCAGCGCGTCCCTGCGCGTGCGCCCGGGCGGCCCCGCCCTGGCCGACGACCGGCACAACGCGCCGGCCGCCGCCGTGCTGCCGCGCGGCGCCGGCCGCTGGACCCGGGCACTGGACGATCTGGTCGCCCGCCACGACCTGACGCCGGGCTTCGCCGCGCTGGCCCTGGTCGTCGCCGTCGGTCTCGGCGCGATGCACGCGCTCGCTCCGGGCCACGGAAAGACCCTGATGGCCGCGGCGGCGGCGGCCCGCGGCGGCCGGGCGCGGCTCAGGGACGTGCTGCCCCTGGCCGCGTCGGTGACGGTGACCCACACCCTGGGCGTGGTCGCGCTGGGCCTGCTGGTCACGGCGGGTTCGGCGGCGGCGCCGTCGGTGATCGCATGGCTGGGCCTGGCGAGCGGGCTCCTGGTGACGGTGGCGGGCGCGTCGCTCGTACGACGGGCCTGGCGCAACCGGGCTCGCGCGGACGGGCGTCCGCACGCCCATGAGCACCACCACGGCCACCGGCCCGCGCACCGCTCCCCACACAGCGCGCGCGAACACGAGCATGCGCACCCCCACACGGGGAACGCGCACGAGCACGGCCACGAGGACGCCCGCCCGCACCCGGACCCCGGGCACGGCCACACCCACGGCGTCCCCCACACCCACGGCGGCATCCCCCACACCCATCCCACCGCCCCCACGCTGCGCGGCACGATCCTCCTCGGCTTCGCGGGCGGGCTCGTGCCCAGCCCCTCCGCCGTGGTGGTCCTGGTCGGTGCGGCCGCCCTCGGCCAGGCATGGTTCGGTCTTCTGCTCGTGGTCGCCTACGGTGTCGGACTCGCCCTGACGCTGACGGCGGCCGGGTTCGCCGTGGTCGGGCTCGGCAGCGGGATGAGCCGCGTCCTGGACCGGCGCCCCGGCTGGGCCCGCGGTCCGGCCGTGGCTCTGCTCCGCAGGACCGCACCGCTGGGGTCCGCGTTCGTCGTTCTGGCCCTGGGAGCCGGACTCGTGTTCAAGGGGGCGGCATCCGCACTCGGTTGAGCTACTTTTGGGGAGATATCACGCGGAGTGGATGCATCGCGCGGATGCGAATGGGGGACGCCCGTGTCCGAAGAACCCGGCCGTGAACGTGTGATCGCGGGGCGCTACCGCCTGTTGTCCCCGCTCGGCCAGGGCGGCATGGGCACGGTGTGGCGGGCGCGTGACGAGGTCCTGCGCCGCGAGGTGGCCGTCAAGGAGGTGCGCGCCCCGGCCGGGCTTCCGGCGGCCGACGTCGGGCGCATGTACGCGCGGCTGGAGCGCGAGGCGTGGGCGGCCGCCAGGGTGGCGAACCGGAACGTGGTGACGGTGTACGACGTGGCCACCGAGGACGGCCGTCCCTGGATCGTGATGGAGCTGGTCCGCGGCATCGCCCTGTCGGACCTGCTGGACGCGGAGGGCCCGATCGCTCCGCGGCGGGCCGCGCACATCGGCGCAGAGGTGCTCGCCGCCCTGCGCGCCGCGCACGCGGTGGGGGTGCTGCACCGCGATGTCAAACCGGCCAACGTCCTGCTGGCGAACGACGGCCGGGTGGTGCTGACGGACTTCGGCATCGCCACCGTGGAGGGCAGCTCCGCGCTGACCATGACCGGCGAGGTCATCGGCTCGCCCGAGTTCCTGGCACCGGAGCGGGCGCTCGGGCGCACGCCGGGCCCGCAGTCCGATCTGTGGTCGCTGGGCGTGCTGCTGTACGCGGCGGTCGAGGGCAATTCGCCGTTCCGGCAGAACACCCCGCTGAGCACGCTGCGGGCCGTCGTCGACGAGGAGTTGCCGCCGCCTCGCCGGGCCGGCCCGCTGGCCCCGGTGATCGAGGGGCTGCTGCGCAAGGACCCGGCGGAGCGGATCTCCGCGGAAGGGGCGGAGCGGGAGCTGCGGGCCGTCGCCGCGGGCGGCGCCCCCGCCGGCGTCCCGCGCGCCGGCGCCTCCGCGTACACGCCGACGGTCGCGGCCTTCCCCGGCCCGGCGGAGCCGCCCACCGCGCCCCTGCCGGGACGCG
>NZ_JBHUDX010000022.1:136912-137333 GCF_042678285.1 Streptomyces caeni | reverse complement strand
CTGCGGCATCATGCCGGGGTTCGGACGCGGGCCGGCGGGACCGCCGCCGGGACGCGGACCGCCCTGCGGACGGGGCATGGCACCCGGCGTCGGCCGGGGACCGCCCTGGCCGGCACCCTGCGAACGGGGACCGCCCTGGCCGGCACCCTGCGAACGGGGACCGCCCTGGCCGGCACCCTGCGAACGGGGACCGCCCTGGCCGGCACCCTGCGGACGCGGAGCGCCCGGCGCACCGGGGCCACCCGGACGCGGGGCCTGCGGACGGGGCGCCTGCGGACGCGCCATACCGGTGGAGCCACCGGAGGTGAAGGGGTTGTTGCCCGGACGGGGACCGGCCGGACGGGCACCCGGGCGCGGACCCGAGGCACCCGGACGGGGGGCACCGGTGCGCCCGCCCTGCCCGTGGCCGGAGCCGGCCGGA